>JALSLV010000109.1 GCA_026988115.1 Lysobacterales bacterium
AGAAAAATGGTTTCAAATTAAGCCTAAAATCTTTAAACAAAATCCTAGCCAATTTAAACAAAGGTTGTTAAGATTAAAGTCTTCTAACAAGATGGGTTTACATCAACAACGTTGTGAAACCTGACACCTAATAATTATAATAATCCCTATTTTAGCATAAAACCAAATCAAATATTATTCATCCTTTTAAACTGGTGCGCTAAAGCACGCAACCCGTTGGAGCATCAAATAAAACTCATATCGGGTTGTGGACTTCAGTCCACCTTTTTAAACAGGTGCGCTAAAGCACACAACCCAATGGTATTTTAACTTATTGTATTGAACACCCCTCTTCAAAACTATTTCTATAAATAAAATCACCATCATTTGCACAAACAATTTCAACATTGGTGACATCGTCACCAGCCAGTGTTGATGTGCCATTAACAACATTACAATTTTGCACGGGATTGTTCGATGGGGTTAATATTGTGACATCATAGGGACTTTGGTCAGCCAATGGTGCACTGAATACAAATGTTGTTTGATTGCACAAGACCAAATCATTGCCTAGGTTGTTTTGTAAAACCATGCCATTATCGTTAATCAAACCCGTAACTGTACCACCAATAAAATAGGTGTTGGTGGTACAGGTGATATCGACGTTAGTTATGTCTGTACCAGTCACTGTTCCACTGGCATTAGCTAATACACAGGTTTGGTTAGGTGATGTCGGTTGTGTGTTTAGGGTGACCAAATAGGTGCTTCCATTGATTAATTGATTAAAGAAATTATAAGTTCCATTGCCATTCAGTGACGCATTTTCTATGCCGTTAAGATTTATACTGACGCCTCCATTTAACCCAGTAACAGTCCCCCCAATTGCTGAAAACACATCAACCCGAATAATTTGATTAGCAATCGCAGTACCACCGTTATTGTCCGTAATCGTATAAGGAAAACTCACTGTACCAATAAAATTGGCATCCGGGACGAATTGGAAGCTACTCCCAAGAAAAACCGTAACCACGCCATTGGGCACAGCAATATCTTGACTTGAGCCACCTGTTAATGCCACTCCATTTATGGATATTACCGACAAAGTATCACCATCAGGATCAGTGTCACCAGCCAGAGGAAACAATATCAAATTGCCATCGACTCTAACCGTATAATTATCATCAACAGCCAGAGGAAATCCAGTATTGTCTGCAAAATCAATACCAACATTGCTACTAAATGGTGTGATAAATCCTGAGTTAATAACTTGCAAGGCTGTAGAGTTTGAAAAAGCAGCATCACTAAAGGAAAAGGTTAAGTCCAACACATCATTAAAGTTTTGGTGTGAAAGTGCATTGCCTGTTAGTGTTAATGTGGCTTGTGTTGCTGAGTTGTCAATGGTCAATACAGCTGTCAGTCCAGCGGGTAGATTGCCAATTGTGTATTGAGTTGAGGGTAAATCTACTGAGTTAACACTAAATGTCTCGCCTATTGTAGTAATGATGATTGGAGTTGAATTATCTATCGAACCATCATTAATAACTGCCTCAGGATAAGACGCTGCGACTAAAGCATAAGTCAATTGTGGATTATCAATAAAATCAATGTTGGCAGCCGCAATATAAGCATTGCCAAGTCGAAACCCTGAATTGACAATGATGTCAGAATCACCATTGGTAAAAGCTCCATCATAAAATGTAAACGGGAAGTCGATGACATTATTACTAACTTGGTGTGAAGTGGCTGTTCCTGAAAAAGTCAGCGTTGCTAATGTGCCCGTACTATCAATAGTAAGAATTGGGGTTAAACCAGCAGGCACTCTACCAATAGTATATAAACTCGCAGGCAAAACACCTGAACTTGTGGTGAAATGTCCCGTGGTTATATCGCTCGCTAAATTGATTGTTAATGGCGTTGTATTATCAATTATTCCAATATTACTGGAGTTTTCATCATACTGACCAACGGTATAAGTTAGGGTGATGTTGTCATTAAAATCAAATTCAATATTTTGCATGAAAGGCGTAACGCTTCCTGAATTGACTACATTATTGGCATTATTATTGCTAAATGCCGCATCAGTAAAACTAAACGCAAGATTGGCAACTATATCATTCAGGTCTTGATGGTTTAAGGCAGTTCCTGTAAATGCCAGTGTTGCTGTGGTGGCAGAGACATCAATATTTAGCACCGCGCTTAAGCCATTAGGCATACCAGTGATACTGTATTGATCTGTAGGTAAAGCTGTACCACTGGTAGCAAATGTACCATTACTTAATTTAATCGCCAATGCTCTTGTGTTGTTGACAGTACCGTCATTGGCGGTTGTTTCTTGATAAATAGTCGGGCTTAAGTCGTATTGTTCAACCTTTCTACCAATTCCACCCATAATGTAAAGCGTACTGCCATCACCGTTGAATATCATATTGGTTGGATCTAGTTCAATTGCTGAAAACCGAAAAGCAACACGGTCAAAAACTGCACTTGAAATATCATAAGCAATGGTTAAATTGTATTGATTAACATCATCGCCTTGATACCCCATAACATAGAGCTTACTGCCATCGTGATTAAAAAATATAGACTGTGGGCGTAATTCTTGTTCAGCGACATTTAATGCTGTTTGATTGAAACTGGCTGTCGAAATATCGTAGGGTATGGTCATATTGTATTGGCTAATATCGCCAAGATTACTATTTGTTATAATATTTGCTATAATATAAAGTTGAGTCCCATCATTATTGAATAACATTGATCTTGGCGATGCTCCTTGTGCGGCGACATTCAACACAACACTACTAAAGGTGGCTGTTGAAATATCATAGGCATTGCTTAAATCATACTGGTTTACATCAATTCCACTAATACCAAGAATATACAATTTATAGCCGTCATTACTAAAAAGCATAGAGACAGGTGTGATTTCCTGATTAAATACATCTAAAACCTCTGCAACATATCGAGCTGTTGAAATATCATATACCCTTAAAAGATTGTATTGGACAACCTTTCTTTGTGCATTTAACACGTAAAGTACACTGCCATCATTGTTAAAAAGCATATTGTATATGGAGCTACTAGATGGACCAAAATCAATGGCCGTACCACTATAAAGTGCAGATGTTAGGTCAAGCTCTGGCGTTAAGATATAATCCAATCTATATTCATCCAAAAAATCAACAGCTGTATGAGTGCTAAAAGGCGAATTAATCCCCGAATTAACAACATTAGCAGCGTCCCCACCCATAAAGGCTGCATCGGTAAAGGCAAAGGTTAAATCACTGATGTCGTTAATATCTTGATGATTAATGGCATTGCCTGTCAAACTTAATACCGCTTGAGTGCCACTGCCATCAATAGTAAGCACAGGCGTGAGGCCTGCGGGAACATTGCCAACACTGTACTGAGCAACCGGCAAGGCCCCCGAGCTGGTACTAAAGCTGTCACCAACCAAATTGATAATCAATGGACTTGAGTTATCAACCGAACCATCATTGCCAAGTGTTTCTGCGTAGATGGTCTGGTTTATATCGAATTGATTAATATTGCCACCACTGCCAGAATTGGACACATAGAGCTTGCTGCCATCCTTATTAAAAGATATCGCCAGTGGAGTGATGGCTGCTGGAGTTAAATCAAGTGCAACTTGTCCATAGCTAGCGCTTGTTAAATCATAGGCTGTTGCCACATCAAATTGATGAATGGAGTTGACGACATCTGTAACATAAAGTTTTGTTCCATCACCATTAAACCCCATTGTAGTAGGTATGCCAATAATACCAGTGAATGTAATAACCGTTGCACCTTCTATGGCTGTTTGTATATCATAAGCCGTACTTAGGTTGTATTGTTTGATATTTTTGGATGTTGGATCCATCACATAAAGAACCGTTCCATCCCCGTTATAAACCATGTCGATATTATTTGTAGCTATAATAGTAGCATATGGGAAAAACCCTATAGGTTCTGCCGTGGCAATATCATAAGCCGTTGTCAGCAGATGTTGCCAAATGTAACCATCATTTGTCAGAACATAAAGCCTGGTGCCATCACCGTTATACAGCAAAGTTTGTATATTATGTACCCCTGCTTGTGACTCAATAAAGGCCACTTGGTTAAAAGTGGCAGTGGAGACATCAAAAGCAGAGGTCAGGTCGTATTGATTGATGTTATTGTTATCCCAACCTGTTACATAAAGCGTGCTGCCATCATCGTTAAAAAGCATGGCAAATGGCCGGCTTTCCTGTGCCGATACATCCAGCACCGAGCTATTAAAACTGGCAATAGCAATATCATAAGGTTTATCCACTACATAATTTAAAGATTGAGCTTGTAAAAATGTACTGAATAAAAAGAGTACCGTAAAGACCGTGATTTTAATTGTGTTTTTCATAGGAATTATTTAAAAGTAATTACCTCTATAAGCGAGATTGAAAGCAAAACCCCTCATTTAATTTTGATTTTTTTAAGGTTTATTGGGTAGTGGACTTCAGTCCACCCTTAAAAAAGTAGGCTAAAGCCAACAACCCAGCCAAGTTATCAAATAAAACTCACACTGGGTTGTTGACTTTAGTCAACCTTAGGCTATGATACAAAACCATGAGAAAACAACTCTTCCACTACAGCCAACTCAATAGCTACCAATTCGTCACCTTCCGCACACAAGCCAGTATCGATGATTTTCTCATCCGAATGAAAGACTCACCATTAGATGAATCACAAAAACAATTGGCAATGGACAAATACATAGATACATCCAACAAAGGACGATTATTAAACAATGAAGTAATCAAATTGGTTATAGATTATTGCAAAAGCCTAGAACCTAAGTTTTACTCATTAATTTGCCTTAGCGTTATGCCCAATCACCTGCATATACTCTTTGAACAAAAACAAAACATGAGCACAATCATGCAACAACTCAAAGGCGGTCTTTCATTCAAAATCAATCAACACTTAAAACTAAAAGGCAATTTATGGGAACGCAACTATTTTGATAAAGCCATACGAAATGAAAAACACCTGCAAGTGACCTATAATTATATCAAAAACAACGCTAGTAAAGCCAAGCTAACAGATGCTGACCAACGGTTTTATAGTATTTACGAATAAAACTCATATTGGGTAGTGGACTTCAGTCTATTCTTTTAAAGGGTAGGCTGAAGCCTACAACCCAACCACATATTGGGTTGTGGACTTCAGTCCACCTATTTAACAGATGAGCTTAAGCACACAACCCAATCAACAAACATTGATAGCAAAAATTGACATCAATACAATTCCAGATTAAAATAATACAAAACACTTTTGGATTACCACAATGAATTTTAGTCTAACCCCACAACTCGAACATTTTGTGCGAGAATATGCTGCAACTGGTGATTACAACAATGCCAGTGAAGTGGTGCGTGAAGCACTGCGTTTGTTTAAACGTACGGAAGAAGAACGTCATTTAAAACTCAAAAAATTACGCCAAGTCATTAATAAAGGTGATGATGCCATAAAGAAAGATGAAGTGACAGATATTTCTTCAATCAAAGAGCTGGATGATTTTTTTGAAAAGCTTTAAGTACAAGCCAAAGTGACAATGAATTTCTACCGATTTCTCAAGTTCGTGATGATGTAGATAATGGGTTGTTGTCATACAGGATTGGTAAACACGTGGTCTATTACTGTGAAACTAAGCAAGAATATTCAATCATCCGAATTTTGCATTCACAAATGGATCCTGAGAAACATTTAACATAAATAATATCTTCACTATTAGGATTTAGGTGTTAGACAACTTTTTAAAAGTAGGCTAAAGCACACAACCCCGCAACATACTGGGTAGTGGACTTCAGTCCACTCTTTTAAAAAAACAGGCCTAACCCTACAACCCGAATGATAAATTACCAAAATCCATGTTTTGATATTATTTAGTATTAGAATCACCTAGAATAAATAACCATGCAAAATACCAACATTAAGGTATAATCAAATTCCTAACTAAAAAGAACAAAAAAGAACCATGGCAAAAGACAATAACAACTTTGAAGCGGCACTGTTCAAGACTGCGGATAAACTCAGAAAAAACATAGATGCCGCCGAATATAAAAATGTGGTATTGGGTCTGATCTTTCTCAAATATATTTCCGATTCATTTCAAGAGCTGTACCAACAACTGCAACAAGACGAATATTCAGACCCAGAGGACAGGGATGAATACATTGCCGAAAACATCTTTTTTGTCTCAAAGGATGCACGTTGGTCAAACCTGCAAGCCCAAGCCAAATCAGCCGATATTGGTATCGTCATTGATGCCGCAATGGATGCCATCGAAAAAGAAAACAAAGCCCTCAAAAATGTCTTGCCCAAGGTTTTTGCCAAGCCCAATTTAGATAAAGCCTCACTGGGGCAATTGATTGATGTCATCTCCAATATTGAACTCAAAGCCGTCAACGAACACTCAAAAGACTTGCTGGGACGTGTGTATGAATACTTTTTGGGGGAATTCGCCAATGCCGAAGGCAAAAAAGGCGGGCAATTCTACACCCCCAAATCAATCGTCAAATTAATGGTCGAAATCATCCAACCCTACAAAGGCAGAGTCTATGACCCAGCCTGTGGCAGTGGTGGCATGTTTGTTATGAGTGAAAAATTTGTCGAAGAGCATCAAGGCAATATCCAAGACATCACCATCTACGGGCAAGAGTCCAACCAAACCACTTGGAAACTATCACGGATGAATCTGGCCATTCGCAACATCAACTCAGAGTTTGTTGCATGGAACACCGAAGGCAGTTTTTTAAGAGATGCACACCCCGACCTCAAAGCCGATTACATCCTGGCAAACCCACCCTTCAACCAATCCGAATGGGGACAAGACATCTTGACCGAAGACAGCCGTTGGAAATATGGACTACCGCCAGCAGGCAATGCCAATTTTGCATGGATGCAACACATGCTTTATCATCTGGCACCCAATGGCGTGATGGCAACCGTATTGGCCAATGGCAGCCTCAGCTCCAACACCTCTGGGGAAGGCGAGATACGCAAAAACATCCTCAAAGCAGACTTGGTCGATTGCATTGTTGCACTGCCCAAGCAGCTTTTTTACAACACAGGTATCCCAGCCACCATTTGGATACTACGCCGAGGTCGCAACCAACGCCAAGGCGAAACCCTATTTATTGATGCTTCAGAAATGGGCTTTATGAAAGACCGCGTACACCGCGAATTTGCCCCCGCAGACATAGAAAAAATACAACAAACCTACCACAATTGGCGAAACAACAAAGAACTTCAAAATAACAAATATGAAGACATCAAAGGCTACTGCAAATCTGCCAAACTGCCAGAAATAGAAAAACACGCCTTTGTACTCACCCCAGGTCGTTATGTCGGCATCCCCGATGAAATTGATGACGGCATCCCATTTGCAGACAAGATGCATGATCTACTAACCACTTTATCCGAGCAAATAAACCAAGAACAACAACTGAATAAAAACCTGCAACAACAACTGGCAAAGATTGGTTTTAAACTATGAGAAACCAAGCCCAATATAAAGCACATCTAAACCAGTTTGGAGAATCATTGTGAGTGATTTGCCAGATGGGTGGGTTGAAGTTAATTTGACGGATGTAATTCATACAGCCAATACAGGGTTGGATGCGATTAAGAGAGCTCCAATAGTACTAGAAGATACAGGTGTTAAATGCTTTAGAATTCAGGATGCGTCACAAACCAAAAGCTATGATAAGTGGGGATTTACGAAAGTTGAACAAAAAAATTATGATAAATTTAAGTTATTGGAAGGAGATATATTGATTGCAAGGACTGGAAATTCTATTGGAGTGAATTTTTTAGTTAAGAAAGATACAAAATCTGTTTTCAATAATGGACTTATTCGCTTGAGAACAAACAATAAAATTAGATATGATTTTTTGTATAAAATAATTTCTTCAAAACTATTTCAAAGATATATTCAGTCTATTGCTTATGGAACATCAACACAACCTAATATGCAGATAAACGTGCTTTTGAGTTTTGACTTACGATTACCACCACTCCCAGAGCAAAAAGCCATAGCCAATATCCTCACAGCCTTCGATAAAAAAATAGCCCTACTACAAGCCCAAAACCAAACCCTAGAAACCCTCGCCCAAACGATTTTTAAGGAATGGTTTGTTGATTTTAATTACCCTGATGCCACCGGTGAAATGGTTGACAGTGAGCTTGGCAAGATTCCGCAAGGCTGGCAGGTTGGTCGATTAGGAGATGAGCTGGAAATAAAAAGAGGTGGGTCTCCAAGACCAATTAAAGATTTCATATCTGGCTCAGGTTATCGTTGGCTAAAAATTTCTGATGCATCAGCAACAAAATCTCCCTTTATATTTAAAATCAAAGAACATATTAAAAAAGAGGGTTTGAAAAAAACTACATTATTAAAAGTGGGAGCATTGGTTCTTTCTAATAGTGCAACACCAGGAATACCCAAGTTCCTAGAGTTAGATAGTTGTATTCACGATGGGTGGCTACATTTTCCTAGTAGTAATATTTTTCCATATCAATATTTATATTTATTCTTTAAAAATATAAGAAAATCATTAATACAACAAGGCAATGGAAGCGTATTTAAAAATCTTAAAACAGATATTTTAAAAAACTGGACTACCGTGATTCCTGACAAAAAGACATTGAAATCTTTTGATCAATTGATAATTCCAATCTTCGGAAAAATCAAAGACAACTCAAAACAGCTCAATAGTTTAACTAAAACAAGGAATATCCTATTGCCAAAGTTGATGAGTGGAAAACTGAGGCTTAAAAATGTTTAACATGAAATTTATCAAAAACAGTTGTTTGGAAATTCAAAAATGAGTAATCAGATAGAAAACATAAACATATTTGATAAAGTTGCATTGTATGTTACATCAATGTGGCTATTGTTTTTTTTGATTATCATTATGAAAATTGATGTTCCAATTGATTTTAGTATCAATGCTAGATTCATTGGTTGGGAAAGTTTGTTGTTAAAAAATATTATACCGCTTATTGCAGTGGTATTTTTAAGTTTTGGTCTATTATATTCGTACTCATTTAATTATAAGTTTAGAGGGACAAGTCCATTACAAATAAAAATTAAAAAATTAAAAAATATCAACTATGAACAAATTATATTTTTAACAACTTATATTATTCCCCTTGTTAGTTTAAATTTAGATGATACTAGGTATTTGGCGTTATTATTTGCACTAATTATAATTATAGGGATTATTTTTATAAAAACAGATTTGTATTATGCAAACCCAACCCTCTCTCTCCTAGGTTATCATATCTACCAGATTTCAGGGACAAGAAATAATAATGGCAATAAGGAAAAACATATTGACTTAACAGTTATTACAAAAGGCAAAATTCAATCCTCACAAGAAATCCTACTAAAACGTATCAGTGATACAATATACTACGGAAAAAAACCATGACTATTATCAAAAATATTAAAGCATTACTAAAGGAACAAGATTTATCTATCTTTATCTATTTTAGACTAAAAAATGGAATAGTTAAATTAGCAGATATAGATAATGATGTTTTACCTGATCTACTGAAAATTTATTGTAATGAAATGAGAAATGAAATAACTGAGAAGGAGAATTTGGAAATTTTAAAGCTATCACATGCAGATGAAAGGAAAAATGTGATTTTTAAATATGACTTCGAAACGGATAGAGAACCATTTTTGAGCATTGATAATGTCATAGAAGATAATAATATTCAGCCATTTAGTTTTTCAGACGACAAACTGGAAAATATTGATGGCTTTATCGCAAAAATAGGCAACTCAAAAAAGGCTGCATATTTCTATACAAAATTTTATCCTGTAAATTTAATCAAGCAGGGGAAGGTAATTAAATTAATTAAATCAGATGCCAGATTTGAAAAATTTAAAGAAGAACTCTTACAGCTTACAGGCAAGTTTGATATTATTTCTTATAATAGTGACTATTATATTAAAAAGATTGAGATTTTAGAAAGGTACTATAGCTTTGAGGAAGTAATTAAGAAGAAAGCGAAGAAAGGGTTTAAAAAGATTACTAAATTGAATATCCTATCAGATTCTTTAAAATTTGAAAAATATCTAGACAAAGGATTAACAAGATCTAAGAAACTTATAAAAGTAATGGCTTCATCAAAAGTTATATCAAAATCAATTTCTAATAGAGACTTAATCAATTTTGTAGCCAACCACCCGATTTTAAAAAAGAGTATGGCAATAGATAGTGATAATTCGCAGTTTATTTTAAAGACAAACAAACATTGTGACATTTTTATCAAAATATTAGATGATGATTACTTAAGATCCGAGTTAACTAAGGAAGAGTATGATGCTATTGCAAAAAATAGTGTTTAATTATTAAACAATGAAAAACAAACTAACCACCAATATCACAAACACCATCAAAGACTTATTGATGGTGGCAAGGACGCAAGTTGTGCAGCATGTTAATACCACCATGGTGAATACCTATTTTGAAATTGGCAAGGTGATTGTCGAGCATGAACAGCAAGGGAAACAAAGAGCCAAATACAATACGCAAACATTAAAGGCTGTTTCAACAGAGTTAAGCAGTGAATTTGGCAAAGGGTTTTCGGTGACAAATTTGGAAAGAATGCGCTTGTTTTATTTGCAGTATTCAAAATCGGCGACAGTGTTGCCGATTTCTGATAAATCAGAAAAACACTTGTCCATTAATCAAAAAACCAAGACAACTGAAAATAATTTTACCCTCTCTTGGTCACATTATGTGTTTTTAATGGGGTTAGATCAGCCTGAAAGGGAGTTTTATCAAAAGGAGGCGCAAATAAATAACTGGTCTTTGCGTGAGTTACGCAGACAGTTTGATTCTGCTGTGTATGAAAGAGTGGTGTTAAGTCGGGATAAGAAAGGCGTATTAACCGACAACCTGAAAAAATACCATTCCCCAGAAAGCCCCCAAGATAAAGTGAAAGACCCATATATACTGGAGTTTTTAGGACTAAATGAAGCCAATAAATACACAGAAACTGAATTGGAACAAAAAATAATTGACCATTTAGAACATTTTTTGCTGGAACTTGGCAAAGGCTTTACCTTTGTTGGGCGACAAAAATGCTTTACTTTTGATGATCAGCACTTTTTTATTGATTTGGTCTTTTACCATCGGTTGTTGCGTTGTTTTGTGGTGATTGACCTTAAACTGGGTCGCATTAAGCATCAGGATATTGGGCAAATGCAGATGTATGTCAATTATTACGACCGCTTTGTCAAAACAGAAGACGAAAACCCAACCATAGGAATATTACTAGCCAAAGACAAAAATAAAACCTTGGTTGAAATCACTTTGCCGAAACAATCCAATATTTTCGCCAGTGAATACAAAACCTATTTACCCACTAAAGAGCAATTAATGGAACAACTAAAAGAACAAATAGAAGATGCCTGATTTAAGCGAAGATGCCATAGAACAAGACTTGATTGAGTTGCTACAAGCTCAAGGTTATGCTTATTGTCATGGGGCACAGCTTGATAGAGGTAAATTTGATGGCGTAGTGCTGGAACAACAATTTAAAGCGGCGTTGAAACGGCTCAATCCCGATGTGCCTGAGTCTGCTCGCAGTGAGGTATTTCAAAAGGTCATGCATCTGGGTTCGGATGATGTCATGCGCAACAACGAAAGATTGCATTTAATGCTGGTTGATGCGGTGACGGTGGAGTATTTTAAAGATGGGGAAACCAAGGGCTTGCAAATAAAACTGATGGATTTTGACAATCCCCAAAACAATGGTTTTAGGGTGGTGAATCAATTTGTGATTAAGGAAAACAACCAATCCAAACGCTTGGATGTGGTGCTGTTTGTCAATGGTTTGCCTTTGGTGGTGATTGAGCTCAAAAGTGCGGTCAGTGAAAAAGCCACACTGGAAAAAGCCTATACCCAAATTCAGAACTACAAAACGGCTATCCCTACTATTTTCAACTACAATGCCATGTGTGTGATTTCTGATGGCATTGATGCGCGGGTGAGTACTTTGTCTGCACCTTTTTCACGTTTTCAGGCATGGAAATCACCACTTCAGCAAGACAATCTCAACTTGCCACAATTGCATATCATGGCGGATAGAATGTTACGCAAAGATGTGCTGTTAAAACTGATTCGTTTTAATACCGTCTTTGAGTCGGTTGAGAGTAAAGATAAGAAAACCGGTTTGTTGTCTTTGGTAAAGATTAAAAAAATGGCAGCTTATCATCAATATTATGTGGTGGAAAAAGCCATTGCCTCTACTTTGAGGGCGATTAATTTAACCAATGCCAGCAATAGAGTAGATGAAGAACCAGAAGCCTATGGTCTAACCTCAGTTAAAACCCAGCCCAAAGGTGATATGAAAGCGGGTGTGGTTTGGCACACTCAAGGCAGTGGTAAGTCTCTTTCAATGGTTTTTTATGCTGGGCAACTGGTGGCAGAACCCGCCATGAAAAACCCAACCATCGTAATTTTGACCGATAGAAATGATTTGGATGAACAGCTATTTGCTACCTTTGCACATTGTAAATCATTGCTGCGACAAACACCCGTACAGGCACAAACTCGTCAACATTTAAAAGAGTTGCTCAATGTCTCTGGCGGTGGTATTGTTTTTACCACTATTCAGAAGTTTTATCCTGAGGATGGCAGTAATGTATTTGATCGGTTGTCTCCACGCGGAAACATTGTGGTTGTGGCTGATGAGGCACACCGCAGTCAATATGGCTTTGCAGGAAAACTGGAATCCAATAAAAGCAGCTTACAATTTGGCACAATCAAATACGGCAATGCCAAATACCTGCGTGATGCTTTACCCAATGCGACTTATATCGGTTTTACTGGCACACCGATTGAAAAAGATGACCGCGATACGCAAAAGGTCTTTGGCAATTATATTGACATCTATGACATTGCTCAAGCAGTCAAAGATGGGGCAACGGTCGCACTCAATTATGAAAGCCGTTTGGTTAAGATTAAACTGAATGAGGATGTGGGTAAAAAGATTGATACACTGGTTGATGAAATTGGCAATGTCACGGATGAACAGTTAGAAAAAGCCAAAAAGAAAAATGCCCAAATCAATGCTATTATTGGTCATCCTGATAGGTTAAAAGACATTGCCAAAGATATTGTCATGCATTTTAAAGAGCGTCAAAAAGTGTTTGAAGGCAAAGGTATGATAGTCTGTATGACACGTCAGATTGCGGTGGATTTATATGCACAAATCATTAAACTAAACCCTGCTTGGCACAATAATGATTTAGACAAAGGTGTCATTAAAGTGGTGATGACCAGTGCTACCGACGACCCAGCGAGTTTTCAGCCTCACCATACCAATAAAAAAGTCCGTAAACTGTTAGCACTGCGGATAAAAGATATTCATGATGAATTGCAACTGGTGATTGTTCAATCCATGTGGCTAACAGGTTTTGATGCACCACCACTACACACCATTTATATCGATAAAAAAATGCAAGGCGCAGCTTTGATGCAAGCCATTGCCCGAGTCAATCGGGTTTATAAGGATAAACCAGCAGGTTTGATTGTTGATTATATTGGTATTGGTCAGGATTTGCGTCATGCCATGTCTGAATATACTGAAAGTGGCGGACAAGGAAAAGCGGTGGTAGATTTGAGCGATGTCATTGCTGCTATGAATGCTAAGTTTGAAGTGGTACACCAGATGTTTCATGGGCTGGATTACGCTAAATATTTTGCTGTCACAACGGGTGAAAAACTGAAAATATTATTGGCCAGCCAAAATTTTATTTTAAATGACGAAAAACTTAAACAACGGTTTTTGTCCGAAGTCACCGCATTGTCCAAGTTGTATGTTATGGCAGTACCCAGTGATGCATCGGAAGCCATTAAAGACCGTGTTGCTTTCTTTCAAGCAATTAAATCGAGATTGATGAAATATACCCCAAGCGGTGGCAAAACAGATTTACAAGTTACATCAGCCATAAAACAAATTGTTGATGGTGCATTATGCAGTGATGGTGTGATAGATATTTTTGCAGCCGCAGGTGTAAAGACGCCATCTATAGATATTTTATCAGAAGAATTTTTGCTCGAAGTTAAAAATATGGAGCATAAAAATCTGGCATTTGAGTTATTAAAAAAACTGCTCAATGATGAAATAAAGTTAAGAAAGAGAACCAATATCATACAAGGCAAAAAGTTTTCTGAAATGTTAGCCTCAACAGTTAAGCGTTATCACAACAACCAGATTGATACCGCACAGGTGATTAAAGAACTGTCTGAAATTGCCAGAGACATGAATGTAGCCGATAACAAAGCCAAAGATTTGGGGCTAACTCCACAGGAGTACGCTTTTTATACCATTCTTGCTGAAAACAGCTCAACTCAGTTTTTGGCAGACAACAAGATGAAAGAATTGATACATGTCATAGTTGACATCATCCGCAAAAATGCCACCGTAGATTGGAACAAAAGAGCCGATGTGAAAGCCAAATTACGCTTGTTGGTTAAAAAAGTACTGATGAGATATGGCTATCCACCAGATTTAGCCAGAATTGAAGCTGATAGAGTATTAGATCAGAGTGATAAATTGGCAGAAGAATTTTCGAATTGATGATAGGTTAGATTAATTGGTTTAAAAGGTAGGCTGAAGCCTATACCCAATCTCATACTGGGTAGTGGACTTTTATTCGTATCATCCTTGATACTCACCTTCATCCATGAAGGCTTACATGAAAATACTCTCCAGAAGTATTTTTGTCCACTCTTAAAAAAAAGTAGGCTAAAGCCTACAACCCGCTGGAGTTGTCAAATAAAACTCAATTTGGGTTGTTAACTTTAGTTGACCTTTTTTAAAAGTTTTGTGCACCAACATAAATACGGTTTAACCTTAAAATAACACAAGAATCACATAGAACCATTTTGTATTATTGAATTGGTTCAGTTTACAAAACACATTAATTGCGGCGTTTTGTGCCGCATAGTACAATAAAATTAAACTTTCTGGGTAAATAGGTTGAGGAAAAGCTCATATCGGATTGTTGGCTTTAATCCACAAAGCTATACCCAGCAATCTTTCATCAACCCTTGCAAAAACGTACGTCCAATGTTAATATGCGTACATGAATAATTTAACACCAACAGAATTAAGAAATAATATCTATAATGTGCTGGATGAGGTATTGGCAACGGGTATTCCTGTTGAAATCATTAGAAAGGGCAAAACCTTAAAGATTATTGTCGCCGATCCAATTGATAAACTACAAAATTTATCTGTGAGGTCTGGATTTATTACCGGTGACTCCGAGGATTTGCCTGATATTCATTGGGATGAGGATGTCAAGTTAGATACAGTCTTATGATATACCTGGATACGCATGTGGTGGTTTGGTTGTATGCGGGTGATACAAATAAATTAACAAAATCTGGTATCGGCTTAATTAATGACAATGATTTGTTGATATCGCCTATTGTACAACTTGAATTGCAATACCTGTTAGAAATTAAAAGAATCACGCAACCTGCCGATACCATTTTAAAAGATTTATCCAAAACCATTGGATTGAAAACCTGCAATAAACCTTTCAATGATGTCATCAAACAATCCATCAGTCAAAACTGGACAAGAGACCCTTTTGATCGAATCATTGTTGCCCAAGCTTCTATCAATAAAACTAAGTTATTGACAAAAGATAAAACAATACTGAAAAATTATAATAGTGCTTGCTGGTAATTGATAAATACAGCTTAAAAATTATACAATTCTCACCGTGTTTATCGGAAAAACTAAGTTTATTACGCGACAACCAACTTGAAATCTACCGCTTTTTAGAAGGTAGGCTAAAGCCTACAACCCAACCTCATACTGGGTAGTGGACTTTTAGTCCACCTTTTAAAAAGTAGGCTGAAGCCTACAACCCTAATGAAAGTTGTCAAAATCCATGTTTTGATATTAATTAATATTGGAATCACATAGAATAAATAATCATGCCAAACAAAAACAACCAAAACCAACAAGCCGACAATGACTTAAACCAAGTCATCTATGCGCAGTTGCGAAATTTGGCACACAGCCTTATGGTTAAGGAACGCAATAACCATACATTATCGCCAACGGATTTGGTGCATGAGGCTTATTTAAAAATATCGGGTTCAAAACTATCGGTTAATGATGAGAAGCATTACTTTAGAACGCTTGCCAAGCAAATGCGAATGGTTTTGATTGATTATGGCCGTGCCAAACAAAGCCACAAAAACAATGATGGCAAAACCGATGTTAATTACACAGAGTCTTTAGGGTTGATGGATGTCGCTCCTGATTTTTCTCAATTGAGTGCAGCTATTGATAATTTAAATCAATTTGATGAACGCAGTGCACAGGCGATTGATTTGGTCTATTTTGCCAATCTTCCACAAGATAAAGCCGCCAAATATTTGGAGATTTCAATTGCCACCCTAGAGCGAGATATAAAATTTGGTCGTGCTTTTATTAACAGATATATCAATGAACAATGAATAAACCAAAGTTTAATCAACAAGTCAAAGAGCTCTTTAGCCAATGTGTCGATGTGTCAGTTACAGAACAAAAAGCCATCATCGCAAACAGTAAGGTTTCAGATGAAGTCAAAAAGATGGTTGTCAGTTTGCTTAATTTTCAAGATGATAAAAACTCACCTTTAACCGGCACCATCAAAAAAAGTATAGACTTAAGCTTAGGTGAAGAAACATTAAAAGCAGGCGACATCATTGATAACTACAAGTTGGTTAAGCCCATTGGAGCAGGAGGTCAAGGTGAGGTGTGGTTAGCCGAGCGACATGATGGCGAATTTGCTCACCAAGTGGCAATTAAGTTTATCAAACTGTCTCATAACCAAAAAGAACTGTCGCGTTTTCAAACCGAGCGAGAACTATTGGCATCCCTACGCCATGCCAATATTGCACAGTTAATCGGTGGTGGAACTTACCAAAATAACCGCGTTTACATGATTATGGAATGGGTTGATGGTTTGGCTATTATTGACTACGTGAGAAAAAATTTAACCAGCATCAAGGATTATCTGCTGTGCTTTAGTCAATTGTGTGAAGCGGTTAGTTTTGCTCATAGCAATGGCATCATACATCGAGATATTAAACCCTCAAATGTCATTATCACTCATGATGGCACGGTAAAACTATTGGATTTTGGTATCGCCAAAAGTCTTGAGGCTGATGCCACGCAGACAAGAAGCGAAATGATGATGACCTTTGCTTATTCCAGCCCTGAGCAAATCAATGGTCAGCCTGTTTCAACGGCTTCGGATATTTATGCGCTGGGTTTAATATTGTATGAATTGCTAACCAGCAAACAAGCCCAAGATCACACCACCGAATCTCCAGCGGACATGATTCGCAGCATCACCGATGTTACACCCAGTTTGCCCAGTAAAATCAGACCTGATATTGGCTTGAACTTCACCCCAAAACAATTGCAAGGCGATTTAGATAATTTGGTCATGATGGCAATTCGCAAAGAACCCGATAGACGTTATGCAACGGTCAAAGACCTGGTGACCGATATTCAAAACTATTTGTCTTCCAAACCATTGATAGCCAGTGGTGACAGCATGGTCTATAAATTTAAAAAACTCATCAAGCGCAATCGTGCGGCTTCGTTTTTTGCCATAATAGTTTTGGCTTTTCTTATGGCGTTGCCAATCTACATGTATCAAACCAATAAAGAAATAAAAAATCAAAGAGACATAGCCAAAGAAACCTCGGATTTCTTAATCAATATTTTAAAAGGCGCCTCGCCATTGGGTGTTAATGGTAAGGAAACCAAGTTGTCGGATGTGTTAGCCATGGGCGAACGCCAAATTGAATACGATTTTAACGACCAATTGCCTTTAAAGGCCAAGATGTATGATACCTTGGCGATTATTCAGCACAATATTGGTAATAATACAAAAGCATTGGAACATTATCAAAAAGCTGAAAAGATTTATAGTGCTATAAATGACCCCGAAGGCCAACTAAAATCATTAGGACAACAGGCAATATATGCCACCAGACTTGGTCAAACACAACAAACCAAAAACCTGCTAGCAAAGGCTGATATTGTCTCTCAACAAGTGACGAATCCTAAGGCATTGGCATGGTACCAAATACGCAAAGCCACATTGATGCATGAAAGTGGTGATTTTGATGGTTCTTATCAATTGTTAACTGAGACATTTAGGCAACTCGAAACACATGCTATAAAAGATGATGAGATTTTGGGACGACTTTACTATGAAATGTCTATTGCAGTAAAAAACAAAGATAAAATAATGGCTTTAGAGTACAACCAAAAAGCGTTAGATTTTGCCAAATCAAGTGTCGGTTATTACCATCCACTTTATCAATCACGATTAGTATCACTCATTTATCGATTCATTCGCTTAAAAGATTATAAACAGGCAAGGTTGGCCATAGATGAGTCGTTGATATTGGCTGAACGACTCTATTCTAAACAACACCAACGCTATGCCGATGTACTAGCGATTAAAGCTGTTTTCCATCATGATTTAGGTGAATTTAATCAAGCTGAATTAGATTATAAACAGTCAATAAATATCTTCAAAACTAAATTTGGTGAAGACAATGTATCCTATGCCACAGGCATCAATAATTTAGCCTATTTGTATGAAGACATGGGCAAATATCCACAAGCAGAGATATTATATCGACAATCTATAGCCTCTCGAAAAAGGCTTGATCCAGATAACATTATGAGAATTATTTCGGCAGAATCTAATTTAGCAAGATTGTGGGTGAAATTAGGTAAATACCAACAAGCCAATGAGTTGATGCCCCGTATCATTGAACAATATACCCAACACAAACGTGACAACCTCTACAATTATATTATTTTAGCAGCTATCACCATTGAAGATGGGTCTGATCAAGAAAAATGTGAAAAAGGCTTAAAGCAAATAGACGACCTGATTCCCGATTTACAAAAACAATCGGACAAAGGCTGGCGTCGCATGTATGCCGAACTATGGATTGCCAAATTAGCCAGCAATTGTCAACAACCAATCATAGCAAATAAATTTTCAACAGCCGCTCTTGAAAAGTCTAAAATAATCTATCAAACTGGCAGTAAAGGTCAACAACGGTTTGCACAACTCGTGAAATCTCTTAACAAAAAATGAAAATTACATTTTAAATAATTCTGTTTTTATATCTTTGAACGCTTTGAATTCTAATGCATTACCACTTGGATCATAAAAAAACATGGTGGCTTGCTCGCCAACTTTTCCTTCAAAACGGATATAGGGTTCAACAACAAATTCAACCTTAGCAGCGATTAATTTATCACGTAGTGCTCGCCATTGAGGCATTTCAAGCACCACACCAAAGTGAGGAATAGGCACGTGCTTGCCGTCAACTGGGTTTTTACAAGAAGCATCTTGTGCTTTACCTGCGGTATGACAAACCAGTTGGTGACCAAAAAAATCATAGTCTATCCAGTGTTCTGTACTTCTTCCTTGCGAACAACCGAGTAATTTCCCATAAAACTGACGGGATTGCTCAAGATTAGTCACGGCAATGGCTAAATGAAAGGGGGTGAGTGAAGACATAATGAACCTTTTTAAGTTAATAGATGTCTATTTTACATTAGAGCAAACTAATATAAGAGCTATTTAAAAATAAAACGATAGAATTATCTATAAACTGCACTCTGATGACTATATAATAACCCAAATTTTTTGCGAGACGATTGATGACTCCTACACGAAAAAAACGATTACTAGCGGTGGTATTAATATTGATTGGTGTCGGTATTGCTACGGCTGTCTTTCTTACTGCTTTTAAAGAAAATATTTTGTTCTACAAATCCCCTACCGAAGTGTTGCAAGGCGATTACCCAAAAGCGCGCAACTTTCGCATTGGTGGCATGGTTAAAAAGGGAACCATTAATAAATCCACCACATCACTGGATGTAGAATTTTTAGTGACTGATTACGCCAAAGACGTCAAAGTTCAATACACTGGCTTGTTGCCTGATTTATTTCGCGATGACCAAGGCATGATTGCTATTGGTCAATTGGATAAAAATGGCGTATTTCAAGCGGAAGAAATTTTAGCCAAACACGATGAAAACTACATGCCACCCGAGGTTGCTGCATCCATGAAAGAAAAAACAGACGCCTATGACGATAACAAGGTCAATAACTGATGTTAGCAGAAATTGGTCAATTCACCCTAGCCTTTGGCATGATGCTTGCGCTTTTGTTAGCTGCTTTGCCTTTATACGGCTATTTTACTAAGAATGATAATCTGATGCATACCGCCAGACCCTTGGCGTATCTGCAATTTATATTTTTACTGGTTTCATTTCTTATTTTAGTGACTTTATTTATTACCCAAGATTTTTCTGTAGCTTATGTGTGGCGAAATTCTAACCTAGCCTTGCCATTGCGCTATCGGATTTCGGCAACATGGGGCGCACATGAAGGTTCGATGTTGTTGTGGTTAATGATTCAAACGGTTTGGACAGCAGCAGTTGCGTTTTATTCAAAATCTTTGTCGCGTTCACAAGTGGCGCGTGTTTTAGCCATATTAGGCATTATTAGCTTAGGCTTTACCGCTTTTGTGTTCTTTACATCCAATCCTTTTTTGCGCAGCATTCCTGCTCCATTTGATGGCAATGACCTTAATCCTTTACTGCAAGATGTGGGATTAATCATCCATCCACCGATTTTATACATGGGTTATGTAGGCATGAGTGTGCCTTTTGCTATTTCGATTGCTGCTTTATTGGGTGGCAAAATTGACGAAACATGGATACGTTGGTCACGCCCTTGGACCAATGCAGCTTGGGGCTTTTTGACCTTTGGCATTGTACTAGGCTCTTGGTGGGCTTATTACGAACTTGGCTGGGGTGGCTGGTGGTTTTGGGACCCTGTAGAAAATGCCTCATTTTTACCATGGTTGGCAGGAACAGCTCTCATTCATGTTCAGGCAGTGAGTGAAAAACGCAATGCCTTTCGAGGGTGGACTGTGCTTTTAGCGATTTTAGGTTTCTCTTTAAGTGTTTTAGGCACATTTTTGGTTCGCTCAGGCGTTTTGACTTCGGTTCATGCCTTTGCCAGCGATCCTAAACGCGGTGTGTTTGTACTGACTTTACTGGCTATTTATGCTGGTGGTGCTTTGTTTTTATACGCTCTTCGTGCCAATAAACTTAAGTCACAAGGTGGCTTTCAACTGTCTTCACGTGAAACTTTACTATTAGCCAATTCCATCATCTTTTCAGTGGCTTGTTTTATGGTACTTTTAGGCACACTATTTCCTTTAATTTTTGAAGCCTTTGGTAAAAAGATTTCGGTAGGACCTCCTTATTTTGGCAGCATGTTTTTTATGATGATGATGCCAATGGCAGTTTTATTGCCTTTGGGAATGTATTACCGTTGGCAAAAAGATGACATTAAGCGCGTGATGAAACAACTCATGCCGTCTTTGATTATTGCCTTAGCCTTATCATTAATTGTGTGGTTTATGTTTAAACCGTTAAATATCAAAGCGACAATGGGCGTCTTTGGTGCGAGTTGGGTCTTTATTACTGCTCTATTTTATTTCAAGGAATACAAAGGCAAGCTCACCCGAGCGGTTTGGGGCATGCAGATTGCGCATATTGGTGTAGCCATTTATATCTTTGGTGTTTCCATGACCGAACACACAGACTTTGAAATTGACAGTTTGATGCAACCTGGTGAAGTCAAAATTGTGCAAGGTTATGAAATTGAATTTAAAGGCGTGGAACAAAAACAAATCGAAAATTACCAAGCCAGCCAAGGGCATTTTGTGGTCAGAAAAGACGGTCAATTAATTGCCGAAATGAACCCACAAAAACGCTTTTACCCCAGACGAGGCAATCCCATGACTGAAGCTGCCATTGACCCTGGCTTTAGCCGTGATTTATACATTTCATTAGGTGAACAAATCAATGATAAAGGTGGTTGGGCAGTGCGTATTTACATCAAACCTTTTATCCGTTGGATGTGGGGCGGTGGTATCTTGATGATGCTTGGCGGATTTTGGGCAGCAACCGATAGGCGTTATTTCCGTCACGCCAAACAAATGAAACAAAAGAATATTGATAAGTATTTAGAAGCATGAATAAAACTGTAATAAAAGCCTTAATTCCATTGTTACTATTTTTAACTTTGGTTTATTTGTTGTACCAAGGTTTGGGCAAAGACACGCGCTTATTGCCTTCGGCTTTAATCAACAAACCCGCACCAGAATTTGCTTTGCCTTCGTTAATGAATGGTAAAATAATCGACAACAATGCACTCAAAGGAAAAATGTATTTACTCAATGTATGGGCAAGTTGGTGTCCCAATTGCCGTGTCGAACACCCAATGGTCACTGAATTTGCACGGCAAAACATCATTCCGGTATATGGCTTAAATTATAAAGACGAAAACGCAACCGCCAAAGCGTGGCTGAATCAATTCGGCAACCCTTATACTGACATTTTAGTGGATGACAAAGGCTTGGTTGGAATCGATTTTGGTGTTTATGGTGCACCCGAAACCTTTTTGGTTGATGGCAACGGCATCATTCGCCATAAAATAGTGGGGGAACTTAATCCACAAAACATCCAGAATGAATTATTGCCATTGATAGAGAAATACAAAAATACGGTTAAGAATTGAGTTCTTTTTTGGGTTTAAGTAACACAGTGGTTCACAGAGGAGACACAGAGTTGCACAGAGTTTTTTTAAAAACTAAAGTTAACGACAATAAACGATAAAACCAATTTGTCATACTCGCGAATGCGGGGATCCAGTTACTTTTAACTTTCTGGATTCCCTTTTTCAAGGGAATGACAAGAGTACAAAATAAAACTATGAAAAAAATAATAATCACATTAATACTCATTGCAAACACCGTTTTTGCTATCGACATTCACGAGTTTAAGACAGAGCAGCAGCGTCTTGATTATCAGCAATTAACAGAAGAATTGCGTTGTTTGGTTTGTCAAAACCAAAACATTGCCGACTCCGATGCAGGCTTGGCTAAAGACTTACGTAATGAAGTGGCTAAAATGGTTCAGCAGGACATGAGTCAAAGTGAGATTACTGATTATTTGGTTGAACGTTATGGTGATTTTGTTCGTTACAATCCACCAATGCGTGCCGATACTATTGTTTTATGGGCTATGCCTTTATTGGTTTTATTGATTGCAGGGTTTATTGTCATCCGAACTATTAAGAAAAATACCACTTCCACTCACACAAACGAGTCAGACTCATGAACAGTTCTTTATTGATTACTTTTATCGCTATTAGTGTTGTCGCACTGGTTTTATTTTGGTTGTTTTACCGCAAATCCAATAGCACCCAAAAACTCACACAAAATTATTTACTTGAACAACTCAAAGACCAAAACTTAACGCAACAACAACGCCAAGACTACGAGCAAAAACTCTCTAAAATATTGACACAAGAGGGTCAATCACAAGGTTCGGCTAAAATACTGTTAATTGTTGCGTTGTTTATAATTCCTTTTAGTTTTTTCTTTTACAACAAATTAGGCAATCCAAAAGCTGTCGATTATGTCGCTCCCACTCAAGCCCAAGCTGCACAAAACAACACTCAACAAGGTCAAGCCCCGCAAATGAGCATGGAAGAAGCCATTAAACAACTTGAGGCACGATTGGTTGAAAATCCCGATGATGTTGATGGACAGATGCTTTATGCGCGTTCACTTGTTTCCATGAAAAAATACCCACAAGCAGTGGCAGCCTACCGCAAATCTAATGAACTGGCTCCCAATGAATCAGTCATCTTAACCGAATTGGCAGAAGCCATAGCACTGGCAAACAACAACCGCAGTTTTTTAGGAGAATCTGAGCAATTACTTTCAAAAGCAGTGGAACTTGAACCCAACAACCAAAAAGCCTTATGGTTATTAGGCATGACCTATTACGAACACAAAGACTTTGCCAAAACCAATGAGTTATGGAGTAAACTTTATGGCATGATGAGTGATCCAGGTGCCAAGAAACAACTGGCGCAACAACTCAACGATATTCGAGAAAAACTGGGTATAAAAGAAGTTTCATCAGATAGCAAACCACAGGTTGCGGCCAATGACAAAGCCAATTTAACCATCAAAATCAACTTAGATGAAACACTTAAAGCCAACCTCAAAGGCAAACGCGCCCTACTCTATGTTTACACAAAAGAACCAACAGGTATGCCCATGCCTATTGCGGTCGTGCGCCAACCTTTAGAACAAATAATCAAAGGTTTCCCCATTGAAATATCCATGAATGATGGCAACAGCTTGCAACCAAACAGGAAATTAAGCGACTTTGATCAAATTAAAATCGGTGCGCGCATTAGTTTTACTGGTAATGCCATGCCGCAAGCGGGAGATTTGCAATCAGAGGAATTGCTTGTTGATTTACCCTCTACCCGCACAATTCAATTAAAAATCAATAAAATCAGATAAACTTTATTACCCATTTAGTGCTTTTAAACTATCTTTTATTCCACTCAGCTTTAAAAGCAGGACCTGTGGGTCCTGATGTGTACCTTGTTTCACCTATTTCGCCCCACCGACCACCGTACTGAATAAAGTACTGTCGATTTAATGGGTAGTTTTTCTCACCTACATGAATAAGCTTTCCCGCAGTATCCCATACAGGTCCGCCGTTATAAGTATGATCATTGATTTTGATGGTATTGCGTATGTGAAAACTTCCTGCCCTAGGGTAACTAGCATGTGAACCATCAGCAACATACACAACCGGATGGGTGCTACGAAGAAATGTCAGTTGATTACGAATATAACGTTTGTAGTATTCATGTTGGGCATAAATAGCTTCGACAAATTGTAGGTTTTTATTGACACTTATCGTAATATGTTCCCAATCACCTTCATGATTAACTGATCCAACAGAGTCGTTATAGGCATAAAAAAACCAGTACTGAATATCGTATCCATTTCTCACTGCTACACTTTTTTTAACATGCACATAGGCTTTCCATTGTGAGGGAGGTGCACCTTTATGG
Organism: Lysobacterales bacterium; assembly: GCA_026988115.1. GTDB lineage: Bacteria > Pseudomonadota > Gammaproteobacteria > Xanthomonadales > Marinicellaceae > NORP309. The sequence continues at coordinate 25,058 of JALSLV010000109.1, forward strand.
TATTTATCTGCAGGTTGTAAAAAAAATCTCGTGCTTGATTTGGAATACCTTCTTGTTCCTTGATTTCTACAGCCTTTCCAAGTTGCATCCTTATCACGTTTAGATTGCCTTGCTAAGTTTTTTTGGGTCACTTGCCCAACTTTAAAAACTTGATCATCCCTATTACACGCACCTTTATTTTCAAAACGCAATTGAACCCTTTGCAAATACCAGTCAACATTTGCAGGGCGAGTCCAGTCTTTACTTTTTGGTGGCAATCTTAGTATAGGTGAAAACTTATTGGCCATTTCCACCTCAAGACTATCAGCAATACCGTCTCTATCATCATCTCTTTGATCTAGTCTACCTGGGCGAGGTGGTGGAGATGGTCTACTGGTAGACTTAGGTCTTCTATGGTCTCTACTAACAGGTCTCTTACCTGTTCTTCTGTGATCACGAACATCTGGCTTTTTATTGGTTTTTCTGTGATCAATTGACCCAGGTCTTTGAACAACTTTCTTTACTAGCGGGTTGTCATTTAATTGTGCTGACCATAAATTAAAGGATGCAAGCATCATTAGTATTATTATGGTTTTAACTTGATAGGTATTGTTCATATTTACTCTCAATAGTTGATCGATTCTTAGCAAGTATAGTGTCTATTGGAAAATCAAATATGAAGATTATGTAGTGATTACATAATATTTTTATTTAAGAGCCTGCTATATCAATATGTTAGCCTGTGATAAACTATCAAAACATGGAAATTAAATTTAACAAAACGACTATAGAGACTCAGACTTACTTAATTCAACAGGGTGGTAAACCCGTTGAGGTTGAACCCAAAGTTTTTGATTTGATTATATATTTGATCGAAAACAGGAATCGGGTTGTTGGTCGTGGTGAAATTTTGGAGAATGTGTGGTCTTCCGTTGTTGTCTCTGACACTTCACTGAACAATCGCATCAAAAGCGCTAGACAAGCCCTGGGGGATGATGGTCAATCACAACATACGATTAAAACAATTCATGGGAGAGGGTATCAATTTGTGGCTGAAATCATCAGTAAAGTTTGTTCAAACACAGAAAAAACCACAAGTTCTAAACACATCATTATAAAATCTTTAACCCTGTTGTTTTTTATTGCTATTGTTGCCAGTTACTTCTATATAAATAAAACGGATATACTCGATCCAAACAAGCAAATTTCAATAGCTGTTATGGCCTTTGAAGATTTAAGTAAAAATAAAGATCAAACTTATTTTTCTGATGGGATGAGTACCGAACTAATAGGCTTATTGGCTGAAATGAAGGATATCAAAGTTCGAGGCCGCCGATCTTCTTTTTTTTATAAAGACCAAAATGTACCGATACAAACCATTGCCAATGAATTAAAAGTCACACATATTATCGATGGCAGTGTACGAAAAGAAGGCAATGATGTGCGCATTGATATTCAATTAATAGAAACAAATAGCGGCATAAATATTTGGTCACAAACCTTTAATCGAAAATTGAATAATATCCTCGATATCCAAGCAGACATTGCTTCTCATGTTAGGCAGCAATTTCAATTGCATGTTGTTAAAACAAAGAATAGCCCTTATAAAATTGATGACAAAGCCTATTTCTTGTATCTACAATCCGAATTTTTATACTATAAAAATGATCCAGAATTAATATTGGATGCCATTGATTTGCTTAAAGAATCGCTAAAAATCGACTCTAATTTTGCACCAGTACACTTGTTGTTGGCTCAAGAGTTGGTCTCTGCCAGTCTAAATTTGCAAAAGCTTCCTTATGATGAAGGCTTGAGTCAAGCACGAATTGCGGTAAATAATATGCTGGCATTGAATAAAAATTCAGCACCAGCCTATGCCTTATTGGCCCGTTTGGACTTAAATCAATATTCTGATTTTAATTCTGCCAATCTCAATATAAATAAAGCAATCAATTTGAATCCCAACAATGCTACAGTTTTGGCCAATGCTACTGTGGTGTTGGGATATTCTGGCAACTTAGACAATTCGATTGAAAATCTTAATAAATTGATAGAAATGAACCCCAAAGAATTTGTTTATTACAGAAACAAAGGCATTGTTCAGCATTGGTTGGGAGATTTTTCTGGCGCCATTGAATCATTTAAAAAATACAAATATTATTATCCCCAAGCACCCATTGGCAATGCTCAGATGGTAAAAGTGTATATAGATATGGAAAAATTTGATGAAGCATTAATAGTTGCAAAACAAGAAACGGTAGCACATTATAAACAACTTTCCTTGAGTATTGCTTTATACGCATTAAATAGAAAACAAGAGTCTGAAGCCTTGTTGATTGATTTGGTTGATCATTCAAAACAAGTCATCAATGAGCTGATTGCCGAGGCTTATGCCTATAGAGGTGACATTGAAAACACTTTTAAATACCTTGAATTGTCTTTTCAAAGATCACCTGCAGATTTGATTGAAGCCATTAATTATCCTGCTTTTAAATTGGTTTATCATGATGCTAGGTGGAAAGCTCTATTACAAAAATTGAACTTACCACCTAGCCATCGTTTATTGAAACTGTAAAAACACCTTGGTTGACAACTATTTTGCTGATAATTTGCCCTGACAAAAAGCCAATCCATTAAGGCTATTTAGCCTATTGGGGTTGATGGCTAAGGTTTTTTCATAAGCAATTATGGCGCTTTTATAATTTTTATTCATGACCAACATATCCCCCAATAATTCTCTGGATGGAAGCACCGCACCTGGAGTAACTGGGTTTTTATCTAACCTGTCTTCTAAATCCGCTGCATGAGTTAATTGGTTGATGGCAAGTTCTGCATCACCGTTGGAAAATGTTATCCATGCCTGAATGGTTTGTCTTTGTGCATCAATTAATTTTGCCCAATAATTGGGACTGAGTTTAAATGTTTTATCGTATAAATCATTCAACATATCAATGTTTTGTTGTGCCACTTTAAGTTCACCACTGCGAGCAGCACCAAGACCTTTGGCAAAATATGTGATGGCTTGAACTTGTGGGTATCTATCCCATGATAAATATTGAGGATGCTTTGGTTTTAATTGTTTTGCCATTATCCATCGTTTTTGTTCAAGTACCTGTCTAGCAGGGATTGCTGCCATTGCGTAGGCAGCCGGGAAAACATCTTGATAATCATGGTGAGACTGTAACTCATCAATAACTAATTGAACCTTGTCATATTCACCCAACTGTAAATAAGCATAGACAAGATAGTCCAAAGCATGCAGATAATGCATTGATGTGGCACCATTGGTTGGGTACTTTAAAGCCGCTTTAGCCGAACGGATATTCCAACTGGCCACATCTTTCCACATACCCAATCTAACAAAAATATGGCTAGGCATATGCAAAGCATGTGGGACATCAGGTGCAATTTTATCATAGGCCCGTGCAGCGACAATGGCTTTTCTTGCCAATAAATTACTGTCATAGGCATGTATGGAATAATGAATGACTCCAGGATTTAATGGAGCAACTTTATACAATTCATCTAAAATTTCACCCGATTCTTTTTGATGGGTTAGGTTTTTATCACTCATTGATGCTGTTGCAATGTGTGATAAGGCGTAGATTGCTGCTGCATCAATATCTTTGGGATATTTTTCATATATCAATTTTTGCCCTTGTTCCCAAGCAATAATCCTGTCTTTCTCATTGGTTTTTTGCCAGTCTTTATAATAATTGGCAGTAGCATTGATATATAGATTTTCTCTTATCGAGGTATTGGATAAATTGAGTGCTTTATTAATGGCTTTTTCACCCAATAGCAAAGACTCATCACTGATGGTATCTGGCCACAAAGGATGAAATAAAGTCATTGCATAGCCCCAGTAGGCCATGGCACAATTGGGATGGTTTTTAATAATGGTTTTAAAAGTAATTTCGGCTTGTTTGTACATCATGTGGTGATATAAAGCCAATGCATTATTCATGTTATCTTGTTGACTTTTCTTACATGTTGTGGAAAATTCAACATTGCCCAGATCTCCAAATTCTTGGACAAGCATATCCTCATTATCATGCGCACCATCGTGGGCCTGTAACTGATTAACCATCAGAGTGATAAATAAAAGGCCTATTTTTTTCATAAGTGTTTCTCAAGTTTAAATCAGGTTTCATTGTTGCTGAATTAGAATATCCAAACATGAAGCTATTGTATTGTTTTTGTATTGATTGAGTTTTATTTGAGACTCATTATTATAATCATCAGATATTCAATCAAGTCAATGATCTAGGTTCATAGAAATGATCAAACACCTGAAGTTATTTGGTGTGCAATTATTTATTGTCCATATTCGTACTTGCTGCAACCCAATCAGAATCTTGACTATTTAATTTAACAAGGTTATTGGATATTTTGCTAATTGAACTTATTAATTTCATTTCGCGACGGGTATTTGGATTAAAAGTTCTGGCTAACTCTAGTGCAATGCTAGCTTTTATTAATGAATCGTGATTGATTTTGTTGGACCACCTTGGGGTTAATAATGTTAGTGCATAACCCCAATGTGCCATGGAACAATTTGGGAATTTTTCTACCATCTGAATAAAAGTTTTTTCAGCATTAGCAAACATTTTATGGCGGTACAAGGATAAGCCTTTATTCATTCTCTCTTGGGCTCTATTGCCACATGAGATATTCAATGAATGCTTGCCTAAACTGGCAATGTTTTTTAATAATTGACTTTCGTCATTTTTTGCTTGTGTAAGGGAACTAACTATTACAAGAGATACCAACAAAATGATTTTGCGTTTAATGGTTGCGACTTGTTTCATATTCTTTCTCCGTTTGTTTTAAAAGTGACTCCATTGTCATCAAAAGCAACCTGTTAAACCTGAAGGTTTCCTCACTATTTGTTACAGATTATCTATCAATTTGCACACTATTCACTTAAACTTGTAGTAATTACAGGGTTTCAAGCATGTTTTACTATGATCATACAATTTAATAAAATAACCATTGATACCAAAACTTTTGATGTTTCAAGGGATGGAGAACATATAGATATTGAGCCAAAAGTATATGATTTAATTGTATACTTGATTAAAAATAGAGAGCGAGTCGTTAGTCGTGATGATATTTTAGAGAATGTTTGGCAGGGTGTAATTGTTTCTGATACCTCTTTGAGTAATCGAATTAAAAGCGCTAGACAAGTATTGGGTGATGATGGACAGTTACAGCACACCATAAAAACGGTGCACGGCAGGGGTTATCAGTTTGTGGCAGAAATTGATGCAGCGAAAACACCAGAAAATCCATCAAACAAGATTGCTAAAGTCTCCAAAACTCAGAGACTATTATTGATTTTTGGATTGGTCGTTTTAGCACTTATTATTAATGGATATTGGGTGACAAAAAGCAATCAACCCAATCGAAATGTTATGGTAGATGACTCACTTACAATGGCACAAAAATCCATTGCTGTTTTGCCTTTTTCAAAAACTAAGCCGAATGAAGAGACCAATTACTTAAGTTTTGCCTTGGCAAACCAAATTATTGGTAACTTTGACTATTTAGAGAAGTTTACAATCCGTCCTGCAGGAACCATCAGAAAATATACCCATAAGATTCTTGACCCCATTGAAATAGGCAAAGAATTAAAAGTAGACTATGTTCTCACTGGCAACTACATCAAAGAAAACAATATTATACGGCTCAATGTAGAATTAATTAACATCAAAAATAATGAAATAATCTGGCAAGAACCCATTCAAGTTGATTACTCCAACACGTTTGCATTACAGGATATAGTCACCACTAAAGTAGCTCAAGGTTTAAAAGCCAGTTTTAGTTCCCAAGGTATAAACCGCAAAGAATCCAACATTCCCAAAAACCCTCTTGCTTACGAATATTATTTACGAGGTGTTTCCTATGCCAATACAAAAGAAGATAATCAGTTAGCCATAGCTATGCTTAATAAGTCCATCGAACTAGAGTCTGACTACGTATTAAGTCAGGCAGAATTAGGACATAGGTATCGTTTGATTGCAGCTTATGACCATATCGATATAAATGGATACAAAAAAGCAGAAAAACAATTGCTTCAAACACTGGCACTTGATCACTATTCAATGAGGGCTCTAAAAAATCTGGTTTACCTCTACACTGACATGGATGAAGCGGCTAAAGCTTTAGAAATGGCACAAAGAATGTTAGCAATAAACCCTAATAATATAACATCCTATGCGCCATTAACTAGGCTTTATTTCTATACAGGAATGAATGAATTAGCGGTTAAAATTGCTGAAAAAGCCTACAAATTAGATCCTAAAAACTACTACAATCATAATTTAGGTATCACCTATTTTAATGCTGGTTTTTACCAAAAGGGTGTTGATTTCATTAATTCTTTTGATAAACAAAGAAGCAATGGATCTGCGCAATTATGGTTAGGGATGAATTATCAAAGATTGGGTCAAAATGACAAGGCATTAGATACATTTAAGAATTTAGCCTTTATCAAAACCAATTCAGAATTGTCTAAACAAGCCTCTTTAATTAACATTGCCATTCTCGAAAAAAATAAAGTTAAAGGATTAAAAGCGCTAGATAATGCGCAACATATCTTTTTAACTCAAGCTCGACTTTTAAGCTGGGCGAGCTATTATGCTTATTTTGGCGAAAAACAAACAAGTTTGACAATGATGAAAAAAGCCGTAGTTGGTGGTTTTTACAACATTGGCGAAATACAAAGAAATCCATTTTTTGACTCTTTGAAAGATGACAAGAAGTTTCAAGAAATCCTTGCTCTTGCCAAACAAAAACACGTAGCGTTTAAGCAGGAGACCGAGAATCGAGGGTTGTAACAACCTGCCAGGTTAATACCATGAAAGCTCAATAAAAGAGTAATCTCAATACTGTAATTACTCTTTTATAATGGTTAATTATTACCTAGAAATAGTCATGTATTTACTTGCTTTTCTATAAGCAGTTTCATTGTTGGAATTTTGACCTGAAGCTTTAAATACGAATTGATATACTCCCAATTGATCTGTGCCGTTAAATTGATTTGTCCATGTACCATCACCCTTAATCAAATCGCCATGAGTTGCATCATCATATAGTTGAACATCAAATGGAATAGGATCGTTATTTAAAGATGATCCAAAAGGTTTGGTTATGTTTACAATGACATTACCTTCTGTTACCGGTAATTGACGATCTGATAATGTTGCTGTCATTAAAATACTGGAATTCAAGTTATAATCTTGTGTTATTAACTTTGCATTTAACCTAAAGTTTGATCCAATTGCAGCAGTAAAACCAATCGGTACAATTCCAGCAAATGGATTGATTCCGTTGCTTGCATAATTAAATGTAGAGCTAGAGGTGACTGGCTCAATGAGTTGTGGCCAAAACCCATTGGGGGTTAACTTCAAAGACCATTGACCAAAATATGGGCTATATTTTCCATTGCCAATAAATTTCACATTGTAAATTTTATAAGTATCGTGACTGATGGTGTTGATTTCTAAATCTATGGTTGGGCTATTTTCGATTATTTCACCAGTCTCAAATCCATGTGCAAAAATATTTTCACCGATACCTTGAATCAAGCCAGGATTAACAACATCTCCAGTTGGCGCAATCACTTCTAGTTGATAATACAATCTCATGGCTGGATCATCTAATATGAGAAAATTTACTTCACGTGCAGAAGAGTCAACATTTAACATCCCTTTGATTTGTGGCGTACTGTTGTTTAAAAAACCCAGAGTCATTGCTGGTGAATTTTCTAAATACAAAATATCATGCTCACGGGCATCTGCAAATATTTTAAAATAGAAATCCTCAAGGCTAAACAACCCCAACCCACTAAAATCTTTCACTATTTGGTGATAGCCATCAGATACATTGGTGATATTTTGTAACTTATCTGCATTTACATCAGAACCTATTCCAACACTGTAAGTTATTAAATCGGGGTTTAAAGCTTGGATAGAACCAATAACATCGTCAATAAATGGTGCGGTATTCTCCTTACCATCGGTTAGCACAATCATCACTTGTTTAGCTGTTCCTATTAATGGTGTAACACCAGATGAATTGGGTTCAACCGTTAATAACATGTTTGATGCTCTGATCATTGCGCCACCAATTCCTGTTAAACCAGTTGGGGCAAGTATATTGGTGTCGGTAATATCAGTTTCAGCTATTCTTTGTGTTCCATCTATGGTCTTGATTGGAAACAATATTTGGCTTTGTCCATTATACTTCACCATACCAAGTCTGTCTCCAATGGCAAAATCAAAAAAACTATTGCCATTATTATAATCTATGTTTTCACGCAAAAGATCTGCATAAAGATTGGTCGCAACTCGCATGGATTTGATTTTGTCTCTGCCATTTAAATCATCTGCCATACTGCCACTTCTATCAAGTAATAAAACTGTATCAAAAGGAAATGGCGTAACCCCTCTTCCAGTTAGAGTAATATTTTGGGAGTTGTCATCAATGCTTTGACCAGAATAAGAAACTTGTAATTCCAAATTTTGTAGCCCTACCTCTGCGGGAGTAAATACAAATGTATAAGCCTTAGCTTCTTGGCCTGGAGTAATAATTACATCTGTAACACTAGGAACTTCAGACCATGCATTATTTGGATTAACGACAGAAATACTGAATTTAAGGAAAGCATCACCTTCATTATGAATAACCAATGCTTTTGCATATGAATATCCTAACTGTACGTCACCAAAATCAAGTTGAGTTTCTTCAATACGGATTTGTGGAGAACGAGGTTGATTACACATGTTTCTTAAAAAGTCTTTATGTGATTGAAAAAGTTGCTGTTGTGTTGGATCAGGTACGTTTGGAATTCCACCTGGATTTGGTGGTAATGGTGGCATGGTTTTTTCTGCTGCTTTATCTAATACTGTTTTACACCATCCTGAATTCAATTCCATTGATATTTTTGGAAATCGACCAATTCCATTATCACTAATACTACGGTGACAAGAAAAACAAGCGCCATCTTGGTCAGTATTAACCTAGCTAGATAATATCGCTCTATTATGTTATAATAGTAGCATGAAAAATATAGACTTAAGAACACTAACACCAGAGGCTAGAAAAGAATTAAAGCGAGTCACTATTAGACTATTTAAA
>JALSLV010000110.1 GCA_026988115.1 Lysobacterales bacterium
ATTATGCCAACGATTCAACCCGCAGAATTGTGGCAAGAAACGGGTCGGTGGGATAAGTACGGCGCTTTATTGTTAAAAATTAAAGACCGTGCGGGTCGTGATTTTTGTTTTGGCCCCACTCATGAGGAAGTGATTACCGATTTTGCTCGTAAGGAAATAAAATCATATAAGCAATTGCCCATTACATTTTACCAAATTCAAACCAAATTTCGTGATGAAATTCGTCCGCGTTTTGGCGTTATGCGTGCACGTGAGTTTTTGATGAAGGATGCTTATTCTTTTCATTTAAGCACCGATTGTTTAAAAGAAACGTATGCAAATATTCACCAAGCTTACTGCAATATATTTGAACGTATTGGTTTGACTTTTCGTCCTGTTGAAGCTGACTCTGGTGAAATAGGTGGCACTGGTTCGCACGAATTTCATGCTTTGGCGGATTCGGGCGAAGATGCGATTGCCTATTCTACGGAAAGTGATTATGCAGCAAATATAGAAAAGTGTGAAGTTTTAGCACCAAAAACCCCACGAAAAGAAGCGACTCAAGAGTTAGCAGTTGTTGATACTCCCAATAAAAAATCCATTCAAGAAGTGGCTGACTTTTTAAGTGTATCGCCGAAGAAAATAATAAAAACACTCTTGGTCGAAGGTGTTGATGGTCCAGTTGCTTTAGTGCTTCGTGGTGATCATGAGTTAAATGAAATAAAAGCAGCCAATCTTCCCCAAGTAATCAAACCCTTTGCCCTGCTTGATGATGAAGCGATTGTTAAGTTGGCTGGTTGTGATGCTGGCTCAATTGGTGTTAAGGACTTAAATTGTGAAATTATTGTTGATCGAGCGGTTGTGGTCATGAGTGATTTTGTTACGGGTGCAAATGAAAATGATAAACATTTAACAGGTGTCAACTGGGAGAGAGATGCCACTTACATTAGCGTGGCTGATTTACGCAATGCAAAAGCAGGTGATAAATCGCCTGACGGCAAAGGCACCATAAAAATTGCACGTGGCATAGAAGTGGGTCATATTTTTCAATTGGGTGATGCCTATACAAAATCAATGAATGCCGTGGTTTTAAACGAACAGGGCAAAGCGCAAACCATGATAATGGGCTGTTATGGCATTGGTGTGTCGCGTGTGGTGGCTGCTGTCATTGAACAAAGTCATGATGAAAAAGGCATAATTTGGCCGCAACAAATTGCACCATTTACGGTGGCAATTTTGCCCATGAACATGGCAAAATCTGAGCGCGTTAAACAAGTGGCAAATGATTTATACAACGAACTAAAACAAGCGGGAGTTGCCGTCATTATTGATGACAGAAAAATTCGCCCAGGGGTTATGTTTGCGGATGCTGAATTAATTGGAACACCGCATCAAATTACCATTGGTGATCGAGCATTGGATGACGGCGAGGTGGAATATAAATCACGCAAAGAAATGAAAAACATTCGCATTAAACAAGATGACATAGTAAGTTATATAATGGATTTACTTAATACCTAAAAACTAAAAAGTCTGGGAAATTACCTTCCTGCCTTATTCGTTTTTTCTATATTTCCTGTGTGCCAACAAGTGTTAACAAATGTTAACAAGTCTATTTATATAAAAAAGGCTGTTATAATGCTCAATCTTATAATAAAAGTATTCCAGTACTCTCAAAGGAAACCAAGGAAAAGTTCAAATGGCAAAGGCTATTAATCATAAAAAAAACATAGCTTTTTTAGCAGGCGTTACTTGGCTAGTATTGGTAGCAGTAAGTTATTATCTTTTTAATCGCTTTGATAACATCAATTATTATAACCTTATTCTTGAATTTATAATTTCTTGCGTCGCTTTGTATTTGCTGTATTCCATTCAGCCGTTTAAAAAAATGGCTTTTTATAAGCCTTTGGCACTTGGTTACTATTTACTTTTTGTCTCTTACTTTGTTGATTCAATAGACCAAATTTTCATTCACAGTATCGGTTATACGGTTGTTATGGAAAAAATAACCTTAATAGCTTCCTTTGTTTTTATATATTTTGGTACAAAAACATGGATGCAAAATTACCAGGAAATGGCTTTAACTGATGATTTGACGCAATTGCCCAATAGAAAACTTATTAGGCAAATCATGAATAATTTAATCAAATCCTGCAAGAAGAAACCTTCTGTCTTTTCTTTGGTTATTATTGATATTGATTTTTTTAAGAAAATTAACGACATCCACGGGCACTATTTTGGTGACAAAATCCTGGGTGAGTTTGCACATTTAATAAATACATCCCTTAGTCAAAATGAAATAATGGGACGATGGGGAGGTGAGGAGTTTGTGTTAATTAAAAAAAATACCGATAAAAAAACAGCCCTTGTTGAGCTTGAAGAATTAAGAAAAAAAATTGAAAAACACCCTTTTATCATTGACAATCAAACCATACAATTAACTGCCAGTTTTGGCGTTAGTGAGTATAAATGCAATCAACAGGACTTTAAGGGACTTTTTACAGAAGCCGATAAAGCCATGTACAACGCTAAAAATTCAGGAAGAAATAGAATTAGGTAATCAATTCATGATAAAATAAAAAGTTATTCTTAACTGTTGTTTAATCATGGAAAATATTAGTTTTAAAAATACCACCGATGGCTGTACCATCTACGCAGCAGGTGACATTGACTTATCCAACTCTCATGAATTAAGAAAAACAATCTTAGCCGCCCTAAAATCCAACGATACCGTTTTTGTCGATTTATCTGGTGTTAATTATATTGATTCTTCTGGCATTGCTTCTTTGGTTGAAGGTTTGCAATTTTCTAAATCCAATTCAAAGAAATTTATTCTGAGCAAGCCTAGCGCACAAGTGACAGCCATTATGGAATTAGCTCGCTTAGATCAAGTCTTTACCATCATCTAATTCATGAAATCTGTTATCGAAAAAATTGGCTCATCAATCGTTTTAGCCATTGAACGATTAGGCTTTGCTGTTCGTTTGTTTTTTGATAGTTTTTATTGGTTGTTTTTTGGGCGAAAATATAAACAAAAACTCCGCTTAGCTCAAGTTGCTGAACAGGTGCGTGTTATTGGCTTTGATGCCTTACCCATCGTTATGGCTTTGGCTTTCGTCGTTGGTGTTATGCTCTCTATTCAATTGCTTTATGCCTTTGCCGATTTTGGTGCAGAATCCCAAGTCCTGCTTGCCATAGCAAAATCCGTTACTCGAGAATTTTCCCCTTTAATTATTGGCATTATTGTTGCTGGACGCTCAGGTGCTGCACTGGCAGCCAAGATTGGTTCGCAAGTTGTTTCACAAGAAATTGACGCATTAAGAGTCATGGGCGTTGTGCCAGTAAGGTATTTAGTTTTGCCACCTTTGTTGGGCTTGATTATTTCTATGCCGCTGTTAATTTTAATCGCTGACTTTATGGCAATTCTTGGCGGTGCTTTTTTTAGTATCGACAAACTGGATATGTCGTTAATGGCATACATGAATGAATCTTTTGATGTGCTTGCTATAAATGATATTACCCAAGGCTTGGTTAAAAGTGTGGTTTTTGGTATTATTATTGCTCTGGTTGGTGCGACAACCGGCTTTAATGTAACCGGTGGTGCCGAAGGCGTTGGTAAAGCAACAACCACAGCAGTTGTTGCCTCTATTGCCACCATTGTTGTGGCTGACATGGTATTTAGTTATTTTTTAACGCAAACATTATGAGCACAGATTTAATAACAATTAAAAAACTGGTAACTCATTACGGTGAGCGTAAAATCCTTGATGGCGTTGACCTAAATGTCAAAGAGGGCGAGATTCGTGTCATCATGGGTGGTTCAGGTTCGGGCAAGAGCACTTTACTTTGGCATATCATGGGTCTCTATCAAGCCACTTCAGGTTTTATATCTGTATTAGGGCACGACATGGATAAATTAAAATTTCATGAAAAACACGAGTTGTTGCGAAAAATAGGTGTCTCTTTTCAAAATGGTGCCCTTTTTTCATCCATGACTGTTGGAGAGAATGTTGCCTTCCCCTTAACTGAGTTTACGGATTTAGATGAAAACACAATCCGCATCATTAGCCGAATGAAATTAGAAGTGGTTAATCTTGGCGGCTTTCAAAAACTCATGCCCTCGCAACTCTCTGGTGGCATGATTAAAAGAGCGGCTTTGGCACGTGCCATAGTTATGGATCCAAAGTTGCTGTTTTTTGATGAGCCATCTGCGGGACTTGATCCTGTTGTTGCATCAGAAATTGATGACTTAATTTTAAAGCTTCGTGACGCCATGGGCATGACAATGGTTGTGGTAACTCACGAATTAGATTCTGCTTTTAAAATTGCAGATAAAATTACCGTTTTGGACCAAGGCAAAATATTATTAACAGGAACTGTTGAAGAAGTTAAAAACTCCAAAATTCAACGCGTCCAAGACCTCTTAGAAAGACGCGCGCGAAATGATACAGTTGACCCAGAGGAATACCTCAAAAGACTAACACAGGAAAATTATACAATCTCATGAAACGAGTTTATAACAATTATTTTTTAGTGGGTTTATTCACCCTAATTATAGGAGGACTTAGCATCTTCTTATTACTTAAGATGAGTGGCAAAAACAACGATGCCGAAATTTATTACAGTTACTTTGATAACGTAACCGGTTTAGGTTATGGAAACCCTGTTTATTATGAAGGATACCGCGTTGGTCAAATTGAATCCATCACTCCTGAAACAATAAATGGCTCCCTTAAATTTAAAACACAATACTCCTTAGTAGAAGGGTGGAAAGTACCTGATGACAGTGTTACAAAAATTGCGTCAACTGGTTTATTGTCCGATATGTCACTTAATATCTCAGCTGGAAAAAGCACTCATTATTTAAAACCTAACAGTGAAATCAAGGGCAGTATTGGTGACGACATAATGGCAAGTGTTACTAAGCTTGCCTCTGAGTTTGAATCCTTAAACCAAGATAAAATAATTCCTTTATTTGATTTGGTTTACGAAAGAACCGATAATTTAACCAAAACTTTAGATACCCAAATTCCAGAAATATTAACCTCAATTGACTCGCTTGTGAAAGACATCAATAAGCTAGTAAAATCTGCTGACGAACTTTTGGCACAAGAAAATATTGATGACATTAATAAAATCATTTCAAACCTAGAAAATGTCACCTCACAGCTCTCTGCAACAGGTGGCTGGCTAGAAACGAGTATTAACCATGTCAACCAACTTATTTCATCAGGGGATAAAATGATTAATAACAGCGACCTTAAAGTGTCCGAATTATTGGATATTACCATTAGAATGATGAATATGTTTTCAATTAAGGCTGACACCATTAGTAATGAAATTGAAAGTGCAAGCATGAATATTAATGAGGCTACTGAAATTATTAGGAAAAACCCTTCCAATTTGATTTTCACAAAAAAATCTAAAATAGCGGATGAAGACCAATGAAAACATTACTGTCCCTATTTTTAATTTTAATTCTTGCTTCGTGTTCCTCAAGTTCTAAGAAAATTGTGGATAAATTGTACTATCGTTTTGGAGAACCTCTGGTAATTACAACAAATATTGACTTTGGGGTTCAAAGACCTACAGCGATGGGTATTTTGGGAAATCGACCCATGGTTGCTCAGAAAGCTGACGGAGCTTTGCTGCAACTCAATCATAATTTTTGGATAGATTCACCAAAAATATTGCTGCAAAATTACTTAATTAAGTCATTTAATGTCTCCCCGGGAGCCCATGATAATCAATTAAAATCGACCCTCTTAAATTTTGAAAAAAAGGGAAGCACCTCAATCGTATCAATTGTATTTACACTTGTTGACAAGAACAACAACACACTTTTTCAAAAAACTTATACCCAACAGCAAGAACTACCTGAAAACACAATGGCCGCGTTCGTTAAAAGCGTGTCCCAATCTCTTGGAATAATTATTAAAATATTGGCTGAAGATTTAAAATGATTACTGTAACCTCTCAACTCGCCCATGAGCTCGGACTAACCTATTGGCAAATACCCGAAAGTAACACAACCACCGTTTATCAACTCAACCATGAAGAAAAAGAATTGTTGCGTAAAATAATGCTAGCCAAAGCAATAAAATTAACTGATGACATGATAATCGTAGAGAAAGATAACGTTGTTCAGGTAACCACGCAAACGCATCAACTTGTTTTTGATGATGTAACCCAAACTGATACGGGCAAGATTATCCATTTAGCCAAATTGAATGAAATGTTGGAAAATAATGAGTTGAAAAAGTTAACGTGGCATAAACTCAAAAATTTAAATTTTTATTGAGGTAGATGCATGTACCTCTATTGAGTAAGAAATGATTTTAACCCATCCAATAACATCTGTACTGCGATAGCAATTAGAACCATCCCCATTAAACGTTCAATCGCTATCATGCCTCTCTTGCCCAAATAACTTTGCATTGCTGTTGCTGAAAATAAAATTACTGCAGAGGCAAACCAAGCAATAAATAAAGCGATAGCTAACTCAGTCTTTTTTTCAGGGTGCTGACTCACCAACATAATCAGAGTCGCCATTATGGATGGTCCTGCGACCAACGGAATTGCCAAAGGAACCAATAGAGGATCTCCTTCTATTTCTTCATCACCATATTGTTTACTTGATGGAAAGATCATTCTTAACGCAATAATAAAAAGTATTATCGCTCCAGAAATAGCAACTGCCTCTTGTCTTAAGTGTAAGGCATCTAAAAATTCTTTACCAAAGTACAAAAACAGATACAAAATACCCAATGCGAGGATTAGTTCTCGAGCAAGAATTCTGTATCTTTTCTGGCTTTTCTCAAGATAACTTAAAAATATTGGAATATTGCCCAAAGGATCCAATATTAAAAACAACAAAATGGCAGCAGAGGTTATATCCACTTATTAATCCGCTTTCTTACCAAAAATCCACAAATCTTTAAAAGAGAACACGTTGGTTTTTAGATCTATCTCTTCTCCTTGTAAATAACTGTGATTAGGGTAGTTTTCTTGTAATACCAACTTACTTGTTTGTGCCAATTCATCCTCACCAAGTTCCTTATAGGCAGTTGCCATTACCGCTAAGGCATCGGCAACATAGTTTGTTTTCTGAAAGGACTCAACCACATATTTACTGCGGTTTATAGCGGCAACATAAGCTTTGCGACGAAGATAGTATTTTGCTACTTGCACTTCAAACGCCGCCAATTTGTTGCGTAAATATACCATCCTTTTTTCTGCATCTGCCGCATATTCACTGTTTGGAAACTTTTCAACAAATGTTTTAAAAGAAACAAAGGCCTGCTTCGCGTTTTCTTGATTTCGATCTATTGAAGGATCGGGGTTAACGCGTTGCATTAAACCTCTTTCGCTTTCAAAATAGATTAAACCTTTTAAGTAATAAGCATAGTCCAAATGTTCGTGAGCAGGATAATTTTTAATAAAACGCTCAAGAGTTGACAAGGCTAATTCGGTTTCATAATTTCTATAATAGCAATAAGCCAGCTCAATAGAACCTTGCTCAGCATAACGACCAAAAGGGTATTGATTTCTTAAATTTTTATAATTTAAAATGGCGGTATCCCAAATGCCGAGTTCCATGTACTTTTTAGATTTATTATATAGGGTTTCGGCACTAAATCGTGTCACTTCAACCGACGATTTCTTTTTATTCTTCTTACAAGCTGTAATACTAAAGATTAAAGCCAAAACAATAAATAAAGTAACTATTTTTCTCATTTAATTTTATCCACATTCAATATAATCGACATAATACTGTAAAATACAGCGATGAACCAACAAAACAACCAAATTATTGCACAAAACACCCGCGCCAATCCTGAAGATGCAGGATTAAGAATTGACCAGTATTTAACTAAAAAGTTCCCTGAATACTCAAGAGGTGCTATTCAAAAATGGATTTCAAAAGGTGAAGTGTTAATTAATTCGAAAGCCTGTAAACCTAAACAGAAACTTAAAGGATATGAATCCATTGAAATAAATGTCACAATCCAAGCCGCTATTGAAGATAAACCGCAAAAAATTGATTTAAATATTCACTTTGAAGATGAAGATATTATTGTCATTAATAAACGTCCAGGAATGCTGGTACATCCTGGTGCTGGCAATCCAGATGGCACAATTCTCAATGGATTGTTAGCACATAATGAAACCCAAAAACTTCTGCCCAGAGCCGGAATTGTCCACCGATTAGATAAAATGACGAGTGGCTTAATGGTTGTTGCAAAAACCAGTAATGCCTACAACTCTTTAGTTGATCAGCTAAAAAAACACACCGTTACGCGGCAATATTTCGCCATTATTAAAGGAGTCCTAACAAAGAATAATCGCATAGACATGCCCATTGGAAGGCATAAGTCTAACCGCACTAAAATGGCTGTTTCCGTTAATGGCAAGAGAGCTGTTACCAATTTTGAAGTCATCGAAAACTATAAACACTACACCACAATCAAAGTTAACTTAGAAACAGGAAGAACTCATCAAATACGCGTTCACATGCACTATGTCGGCTACCAACTTTTGGGAGATCCCGTTTATGGTAATCCTTTACGCGTTGAACCAAGTTTAGAGGCAGGACTTAAAGATGTAATAAGAGAGTTTCCACGACAGGCTTTACACGCCAAGGTCTTAGCTTTTATTCACCCTCGAACAAATAAATTAGTCACTTTTAAAAGCAAATTATCACCAGATATTCTGGATTTGCTTGATGAATTAAATAATTTTGATGGCTTAGGTGGCAATGATGATGGAGATTGGGATGTTTATTACCCAGAAAACTAACGTGATTTTCTAACGTATAAACCAGAGGCAATAAGCAATAAGAAAAGAACACTAAGCATAAACCAATTACTTACTGGTACCGCTTGAGCCGCTGCCATGATAACCAAAGTCATCGAATTGTTGCTCAAATCACTGTCATTATCAGAAGTAACATTTACACTGGCGTTAATGTCATTCAAATCCAACACTTCAGCGGTCGTGGTGCAAATAAAGCTAGAGTTGGCAGCAACATCACCAAGGGCAATCAACTGTGCTGTAGTTGCATCTGTTGTTGAAAAACCATTATCACAACTTATATCTATAAACTGTAAACTCTCAGAAAGAGAATTTTCAACCAAAACATTAATTGCTGTATTGGCACTATTATTGGTTCCTGTTATTTCGAAAGCCAAATGATCTCCAACAAAAATACCATTATTTTTATCTGAGTTATATTCAACAGAAATATCAGCCTCAGCAACAGCCGCAACAAATGGGCAATTGGGCGTTGTTTCTAAGTCAACTCCCCAAACTTTAAGCTTACCTCCAGTAAAACGCGCATCAATTCCATTAGGTATATCGTCAGTCACTTCGTAAAATTGCAAAAAGAACTTATTGTCGCCTAAAGATTCTACATCAGGATTGCCTGTGTCAGAAATATCCAACAAACTGTTTGTACTAAAAGAATACGTGCCTGAATTATTATTGCCTGCTCCAACGGCAAACTCTATTCCATTACTGCCCTGCGAAGAATCACTGAAATAGATAATGGCTTCTGAGAAATAACTTCTACCGACTGTTTGGATTACAATATTTGACGTTTCAAACCCAGTAATAAACGAGCCATTAATGCAGTTTAAAACCATGTTGTTTGCTTGATCTTTTGTATCCCAAGACTCACCTTGTGTTAAAGAAAAATCCAATTCTACAAAAGAATTGGAAGGGTGATCTACAATACTTGTTGTCTGACTTAAGTTGTTTGATGAGATAAATTCTAACGGTCCTAAACTTTGTTTTTGCGCACAAACTGACCCAACCGCACTAAATATAAGTGCTGAAAGTATTAGTTTCTTCGTTTTCAAAAGCTTAAAAGACAAGTCTCTACCCAAACATTAAAGTTACAATTACAGACATTATAGTAAAACAATGGATAAATAGGTAGTTATAATTCCGAAAAAAGCACTATAATTAAATTTATGATAATTAAACCCGACATTTTTACCAATAAATCTATTGGTTCGCAACAATCCACTCGCCTAGGTGGGGTGAGTCAAAAACCTTATGATTCCATGAATTTGGGTGTTTTTGGCAATGACAAACAAGCCAATGAAAACACTAAATTTTTTACAGGTTTGCCACATGCTCCTATTTTTATGCAACAAGTCCACTCCAATAAGGTTGTCGAATACGCTCACGTTCCAGAATCGCATGGACAAATTACTGCCGATGCATGCTTTACACGTAAAAAAAATATTGTGTGCTGCGTATTAACAGCGGACTGTCTTCCAGTGCTAATAGCAGATAAGCAAGCCAGTGTTGTTGCTGCGGTTCATTGTGGTTGGAGAAGCTTGTTTGCAAACATTCTCGAACAAACAATAACGCAATTAAATTGCGAAAATAGCGAATTGCAATGCTGGCTTGGACCCTGTATTTCCTATAAACCCTACCGAGTTGATGCTGAGTTTAGACAAAAATTTGTTGCTAAAAATAAAGACCTTGCCCATTGCTTTTATTTGGACAAAAAGAAAAAATGGCACGCTGATTTAAAAAAAATTGCCGTTACCCAACTCAAATCACTTGGCATTACGCAAATAACCCAGTCCCCTTACTGCACTTATGACAACAAAAACTTATTCTTTTCCTATCGTCGCGATGGAGAAACAGGGCGAATGGCATCCATGATATGGATAAAAGAATGATGGAAATTGAGAACAAACTGTACAATCAAGCAGTTAATTTAGTGCGGCAACGTTACCCAACTGGTTCCGGAGGTGCCGCAGCTATTGCCACAGAATCAGGAAAAATACTCACCAGTATTGCCCCTGAGGTAAAAAATGATGCTCTTTCTTTGTGTATGGAGGTTGGGGCATTACTCGAAGCGCATAAACGAGACGAAAAAGTCACTCATAGTTTATGCCTCTATCGACAGGATGAAATGTCAGACTTCATTGTCTTAACGCCTTGTGGTATTTGCCAAGAACGCTTAGTGCATTGGGGTGGAAAAGTGCGCGTTGCTATTTCAAACCCAGAGAACAAACTTATATTCAAATCAATAAGAGAACTGCAACCTTATCATTGGTCACAGGTCAATGGAGAAAAATTATGAAACATCATATCAGACGATTATCAGGCTCTTGCCATTGTGGAAAAATTCAATACACGGTTGATAATCAACCATTTGATGGCGATTATTGCCACTGCCGTGATTGCCAAAAAATCACTGGCTCGCCTGTTTCAGCTTGGATGGATTTTAAAGATGGGCAAGTCACTTGGGACAATGAAAAACCTAAAGAATATCATTCTTCAGCAACAATTCGTTGTGGTTTTTGTGAGCACTGTGGATCAACATTAAGTTACAGGCATAAAAAACACCCTGAATACATAACCCTAGGAGCTTGTCCGAGAATAGGAATCGTAGTGAAGGAAAGTTGGATTTAGGGCTGTTTTTCAGTTTTTTGAGAAGAATAGCACCGCTATTTGCCGAGAAAAAGCGGAAAATAGCACAAATCCAGCTTTTCTGTAATAGATTATCTATTCTCGGACAAGCTCCTAGCCATAACGTCTTTAGATAACCCTAATTTAGTACACCCAAACTATCATATTTATACCGCATCACAAGTAATATGGTTACATATTGAGGATAACCTCCCAAAATACCAAAAGAGCAAAGTTAATTAAATTTTGATTTACTCTTGACAACTTAACAACTACATATGTAAACTGTAAGCTTACACTATAGAGTTTTACTATGAAAGTATCTGATTCTGAATTGAAATTGCTCGAGGTTTTATGGCAACAGAGTCCATTAACTGTTGGTCAAGTCATTCAACGCGTACAAATCAACACCAAATGGCACGAAAACACAATCAAAACACTGTTGATGCGTTTGACAAAAAAACAAGCCGTGAAACGCCATAAAGATGGAAGACGCTACTTTTATCAAGCCAATGTTGAAAAAGACACCTTACTATCAGAAGAAACCCAAGGGTTTTTAGCTAAGTTTTTTGGTGGGAGAGTCTCTCCTTTTATTGCTCACTTCAATAAAACCAATAAATTATCATCTGATGAAATAAAAGAACTCGAAGCCATTTTAGCTAAAATGAAACAAGAAAATGATTAACTGGCTATACCAAACAAACCTAGAAGTCAGCATAATAATCGGCATAATATTATTGATAAGAAAACCCGTGCGCGCCTTGCTCGGCTCTCATGTGGTTTATTGGTTGTGGGCAATTCCATTTATTCGCTTTGTCAGCTGGTTTAAAGCAGAAATTCCATCCACTGTTTTTGAACAAGTGAATTTTCCCAATGGAAAAATACTCATTCGTATTTTTGACAATCCCGATACTTGGCGTTTGAGCTATTACTTTACTTTAGAAAAAATTTGGATAGGCGGTGTTGTCGCTTGGATAATACTGCGCGTATTGGGGTGGATAAAGTTTAAAAAACACTTAAAAGCCACAAGCTCACCCATGGATATTTACCAACACGTAAATGACATAGAACCGTTAAAGAACCTCCAAAAGGTCAGTTTTTTCAACACCACCATTACTGATGCTCCATTTATTACAGGAATTTTCAAAGCTCAGATATATTTACCAGAAAATTCGTTTAAACAGCACTCTCAGCAACAAAAAATGTGCATACTAAAACACGAAATGACCCATTTGAACCGCAAAGATTTATGGGCGCAAATAGCAGCAGAAATAATGCGCACTCTCTTTTGGTTTAACCCAGTTATTCATATTGCTTACCACCTATTTAGACAAGATCAAGAGTTAGCCTGTGACCACAGCGTCCTTGCTGCATCTAATGATGAAGAACGTTTAGAGTATGGGCGTGTTTTATTAAAAGCCATACATTCCCATGCACTGCCAACAGCTTTATCTTTTTTCAATAACCCAAAACAGAGGTTTATCATGTTAGAAAAACATAAAAATTCAACTTTCACAACAATTTTAGGCATTTCGTTATGTGCCATCATAACAGTCTTTGCATTGACTAAAGCGCCAGACTCTATTGCCAAAGAAGCAAAAAACCAACAAGGTGTCAGTTTTAAATTTAAGGACATTCCATTAAAAAACATTCTTATGCTGGTTGCTGATGGAATGCATAAGGAGGTTGTCGGTTTTCATAAACTTCCTGACATCAATATTTCTGTATCTGCAAAAAATGTCAACGCCTCAGAGTTTGAAAATTTAATTCTAAAATGCACAGGATTTAAACTGGAACCAAAAGAAGGTTATTTTGAAATCATGAACGATACAAAATCTAAAAACAACCTTAAAAATTCAAACCAATGCATTAATACACTTAATGAGAAAAAATCATGAAACCATTTGCCACCATAATAATTACAGTGAGCTTTTGTGTGAGTTCTATAGAGTACGAAGAAAAAAATGAGTTTGATTTTTTTAAATGCTAAATTAAATGAAGCACTTTCTTTTGTACTAGAGTTAGGGGGGGACAAGTAATTGGATATAAAAATATACCTGACAAAACAATTAAACGGCTTGATGGTAAAAATGTAAGTGTTAAAGAACTAGCACAACTCCTTTTAAAATGTGGAAAGCTGAAACTAATACCAATTAATTATTATTACAAGATTGTCGTCGATGACGATTCTCAAATATCAAATGCTGATAATTTAATTAAAACAGGTGATATTTTCAAGTAGTGATAAACTAAATTTTTGTTATTTTCTAAACTTAAAATAAAGAATCTTGAATTAACTTTGCACAAAATTTGGACTTGCTTTGCAATAAAAAATGCGGTCCTTTTAGTTTGTGGATATTAATTTGTGGGAAAATTTGTTGGAATTTAATTAAGCATTTTTTAGGAACTAATTGATCGTTTGTTGCTTGTAAATAAGTGACATTTAAAGCAGTGATGGGTTTATCATTCACGCCTATTATATTTATTAAATGCAAACGATTAGCCAAAACTTCTGTTTTGACTTTTTTAATGGATTTTTTAACTAAAAGAATCAGGTCATCGGTTGCATTTTTATCCAATAAAAAGGACTTGATAATAAAATTAGGCAAGGGTAAAGAAAGCAATAAATCCATAGGCAATAGTTTTGAAAACTTCAGTAATAAGGGCTTGGGTGCTTCTAAAAAACTTGCCACAAAGACGATAGATGAAAGGTTTGGCAAATTTAATAAAGCAATATTGTAGGCAATATAACCTGAAAAAGATTCGGCAATTAAAACAAAGTCATCTTGAGGCAGTTGTTCAATGACGTGCTGTGTTAATTCGCTGTAGTTTTGCTTTTTGCCAGTTGAGTATGAAATAACTTGCGCATCAATTTCAGGTGATAGGCAACTAATAAAAGGTTGAAATAAATCCCCTGTACCGTCTAACCCTGGAAGCAACACGAGTTTCATGGGCTTTTAGCCCTATTCGCAACCAAAGTTGTTGAATCTTTAGAAATACCTCTAAATTTGTTGCGTATGCTTTGTGAAGGAATGATGCACTTTTGGCTTCTACCAAATAGAAAGTAACAGTTTCGTGCAAAAACCCGATAAAAGAAATCTCGGATAAATACAGGAATTACCCTAAATACATTAAATACATTCCAATAACCAGATAAATCTTTTGCAATCTCTAGTGCGGCATTTGACCAGATATAACATTTATTGTTTTTAATCAAAAGAAAAGTATCTATGCCTACATTATCAATGGCGTATTTTTTAATTAATTTTTTTGCATAGTCACATTGCATAGGAGTGAATATAAAGACATTTCGCTTATCTCTTTTGATGATAAAATTAACTGCGCCATTACAAAAATTGCAGACTCCATCATAGATAATAATATTTTTATCCATCTAAAAAAAGAGTTTCCTCAACTCCTTATGATAAGTTTAAAACCTTAGAACAGATAAAATGCGGTGTTGGACTTGTTCGATAGTGCCTGTTCCGAGAACCTCGCTAAGAATATCGTGTTGCTTGTAGTGCTCAACAACAGGAGCCGTCTCTTTTTCGTATATTTTTATGCGATCACGAACCACTTCTTGGGTATCATCTGTTCTGCCTTCAATTTCAGCTCGTTTTGCGATGCGACCAACCACTTCTTCTGGGTCAACAGCGATTAAAATAGCGTGTTGAGCTGGCATATTGATTTCTTCAAGCAATTTATCTAACATGTCCGCTTGCACTAAGTTACGGGGAAAACCATCCAAAATAAAGCCTTTTTTTGCATCGGCTTGAGCCAAACGTTGTTTCAACATACCCAAGACAATATCGTCATTGACTAACTGGCCTTTATCCATAACAATTTTAGCAGCCAAGCCGAGTTCGGTTTTATCTGCTATAGCGCCACGAAGCAAATCGCCAGTAGAAATATGTGGAATATTAAACTCCTTTTTAAGAAGTTTTGCTTGTGTGCCTTTTCCAGAGCCAGGCGCGCCCAATAATACCAATCTCATTTGTTGTGTCTCATGTTATATTAGAAAGTGCTTATAAAAGCCATAAGGGTGTGATAAAGTAACGCTTGCGACGATTGAAGTCAACCTTTTGACCCTAATTTAACTAATTAAAAAGAGAGAAACAATGACAAAGAAAAATGCACTTTACTGCCAATCCGGAGGCGTCACTGCCGTTATTAACGCCACAGCCTGTGGTGTGATTGAAACAGCCCGAAAATATTCAGATAAAATTGGTACAGTTTATGGCGCAAAAAATGGCATTATTGGTGCGCTACGTGAAGAGTTAATTGACACTTCTTTTGAGTCCGATGAAGATATTGCTGCCTTAAAGCACACCCCTGGCGGGGCTTTTGGTTCGTGTCGCTTTAAACTTAAAGACATCGAAAAACAACGTGCTGAGTATGAGCGTTTAATCGAAGTTTTAAAAGCACACAACATAGGCACAGTTTTTTATAATGGCGGGGGTGATTCGTCCGACACTGCTTTTAAAATATCCAAAGTTGCCAATGAATTGGGCTATCCTGTTAATTGTATTGGTGTGCCGAAAACCATCGATAATGATTTGCCGATTACAGACACCTGTCCTGGATTTGGCACCACAGCCAAATACATCGCCACTTCAATTATGGAAGCATCACTGGATGTTGAATCGATGAGTGAATCCTCTACCAAAGTTTTTGTTATGGAAGTGATGGGTAGGCACGCGGGATGGATAGCAGCCGCCGGGGGTTTGGCTGGCAAAACACACGATGACCCGCCTCAAATCATATTGTTTCCTGAAATACCTTTTGAAAAACAAGCTTTCCTGGAACGGGTAAAATATGCAGTGGAAAACCACGGTTACTGTTCAATTATCGTCTCTGAAGGCGTTCAAGATAAAGACGGTAAGTTTTTAGCTGATGCAGGCACTGTTGATGCATTTGGTCATTCGCAATTGGGTGGAGTGGCTCCTGTTATTGCCAATATGATACGGGATGAATACGGTTACAAATACCATTGGGCAGTGTCGGATTACTTGCAACGTTCAGCTCGTCATTTAGCATCTAAAACAGATTTTGAACAAGCCTATGCTGTAGGCGAAGCTGCTGTCAAATTAGCCCTTGAAGGGAGAAATGGTGTGATGCCAGTCATTAAACGACTTGCCGATAAGCCCTACAAATGGGAAATTGCCACAGCAGAATTAGCGAATATGGCAAATATTGAAAAAATGTTGCCCCGCAGTTATATCACTGAAGATGGTTTTGGTATTACCGAAGAATGCCGAACTTACATGCAGCCACTTATCGAGGGCGAAGCATACCCTCCTTATATTGACGGCTTACCCAACTACATAAGATTGAAAAAAAGCATGTTAGCGAAAAAACTTGAAGCTTTTGACATTTAGGCCTTTGCACAACTCGTGGAACGTGTAATAAAGTTTCATAATTCTTTGCCTTTATGTTATTCTTAAAGGAGTTGATTAAACATGATGTAATAATTTATAGTAATGGACAAAGCTTTAAAGGCACAAATTTTAAAAACAGCCGCTGTAGAGGCTACGGAGGCTGTTTCTCAATTAAGGCAGCAACTGGCAATCAGAGAAGTCTCTGGACTTCTCTTTTTTTGTTCATCAAGTTACAATTTAAAAGAACTTTCCATTAACCTTTGTCAGGCATTTGATTTCCCTATTGTCGGGTGTACAACAGCCGGGGAAATTTCAGATACAATGGAGTCCAATAGTATCGTTGCACTGGCATTTAATGCCAATAACTTTGCATTTCATCACCACTTGATTGAAGACTTAGCCGACTTTAAGCTTTCTGATGCAATGAAAATTGCCAATGAAATTGAAAATAGTCTTAAGTTTTCTGACGATTACGTCATTAATAAAAACTTTGGTTTTTTGTTAACCGATGGCCTTTCTAAAGTAGAAGAAAAACTAACAGCGCTTATTTATCAAGCTCTTGGAGGCGTTAATATTTTAGGGGGTTCTGCTGCCGATGACACCTCAGAAAGAACACAGGTTTATTGTTCGGGTAAATTTTACTCTAATGCTTCTGTTTTCACTTTAATTGAAATTAAAGACTCCTTTGGTATATTTAGAATACAACATTTCATCCCAACACAAAAGGAACTCATTACGACGCAAGTGGATTTTCAGAATCGCGTCGTTAATGAAATAAATGGCATGCCTGCCGCTATTGCCTATGCTGATGCGAACAATTTGGATGTCAATAATTTATCTCAATTAGATTTTGCTACTTATCCACTCATGTTGAATATAGCCGATCAATGGTATATACGTTCTATTGCTAGGGTTCGTGAAGATTTTAGCCTTCAGTTTCATTGTGCGATTGATTTCGGGCTGCCCTTATCTATTGGCAAAGGCGTTGATATGGTTAAAACAATTGAAAAGGAAGTGAATGAAATTCTTGAATCTTTTGATGAAATATATTTTACATTGGGTTGTGACTGCATCTTTAGAAAACTAGAAATAGTCGATAAAAACCACCAAAAGCGTATTGAGCCATTGCTAAAGAAAATTAACTTTATCGGATTTAATAGTTTTGGTGAACAATACAATGGCATTCATTTTAATCAAACAATGGTTGGTATTACTGTTGGCAAAGCAAAAAATATCGATGCCTAAACAAACAATGCAAAATTTAAAAACTCAAGTTAAGACGCTCCAGTCCTCTTTGGAAAGGCAAAAAAAGATTTCTAATGCTTTATTAAATCGAGTTAAAAAAAACCTCAAATACCATTTGAATCCACATGAAACCTTTGAACACAATTCTATTTTACTTAATCAAATAAAAGAAACAAAAAAAGAACTCTACAACTCCATTGAAGCAGCACAGAAAAACTCCTATCTTGCTCGACATGATACCTTGACAGGATTGTATAATCGAAATGTATTCAACAAAAAACTCAACAGTGTTGTCAATAAAACTGGTTCACACGCCCTTTTTTTCTTAGACCTTGATCAATTTAAGGTTGTCAATGATACCGCTGGTCACCTTGCTGGTGATGAAATGATCAAACAGATAGCCGAAATTTTATTAAACACCATCGAATCACAGGGGACGCTTGCAAGGTTAGGAGGTGATGAATTTGGCTATATCATGGAGGACTGTTCTAAAGTACAAGCGAAGAATAAAGCCAAACAGTTTCTTTCCTTAATTGATAAATTTCATTTTAGATGGGATAAAAAACTCTTTACTGTTAGTGTTAGTGTAGGATTAGTTATAATTGACCCAAAGACGAATAATAGCGTTGATGCCTTTAAGAATGCCGATATAGCCTGTTATATCGCAAAAAATGCAGGAAGAAATCAATACCATATTTATACAAAAGGACTCAGTGACGACCTTTCGAAACACAACAAAGAACTCAAGTGGTTACCAAAAATTACTAAAGCGCTTGAGTCAAACCAATTTGAACTCTATGTTCAACCTATTAAACGCGTAAACCCATTAGCCGATCATTGCAATTATGAAATTTTAATTCGCTTAAATGATGGCAATAACATCATAAACCCAGAAACTTTTTTGCCACCTGCAGAACGGTATAACCTCATCACCAAAATCGATTGTTGGGTGATACAACATGCATTTAATTGGTTATCTAATAACATTAAAAATTTTGACCCTCAAGTCAGGTTTTCAATAAATATTTCAGGGCACTCCTTGGGTAAGGAAAACGTCTTAAACCTAATAATTAAATCATTTGAAACATCGGTAATTACGGGGAAGAACATTTGCTTTGAAGTGACTGAAACAACAGCTATTTCAAACTTCTCTTCAGCTAATCAATTTATCCGTAAATTAAAAAAGTATGGCTGTTTATTTTCTCTGGATGATTTTGGCAGTGGTTTATCCTCCTTAAGTTACTTGAAAAACATGAATTTTGACATTTTAAAAGTTGATGGCTCATTTATCCGCGATTTATTAGATGACCCACTCAATGAAGAAATGGTTAAATCCATCAATAATATCGGCCACATCATGGGCATGAAAACGATAGCGGAGTATGTTGAAAGCCAAGGCGTCTATGATAAGTTAGTCGATCTTGGATTTGATGGGTTGCAAGGCTTTTATATTGGCAAACCCGTGCCAATAGATAATTTAATCAATATTAACCCCTAAGGCTCACGTAAATAAACGGGTTCAATACCATCAATATTAACCGCGAGTTTAGTAAAATCATCCTTAACCATGAGTAGCATATCTTTTGCTTGTGAAAAGACATTGGCCTGATAGGGCATTGGGTTATTATTTGCATGCTCTTTTAATTCTTCATAGACACTAAAACCGCTACCGATAAAATTATCAATCCCACTCAAATCAACGGCACGTGCTGCACTAACTGTTTCAGGTGTGAGTTGCCTAATCTCCTTACCATGCACTTGGTATTTTGCCCAATACACTTCATTCATTCGGGCATCGGTCGCAACCAAGATAATTCGAGGTTGCGATGTATCCAGTTGTTGATAGGTTGCAAATGCAAGCGTTTGTAAATTGGAAACTGCCACCACAGGAATATCCAACGCTAAAGCCAACCCTTGTGTCACAGCCACCCCGATTCGTACGCCTGTAAAAGCACCAGGACCTTGTCCCACAACAATCCCGTTAATTTCACTTTTAGTTATTTTTGCCTCACCCAATAATTCATCAATAAAGGGTAAAATCAACTCCGCATGCAAGCGTGGCTGAACCGTTGAACGATGATACATCTTGCCATCAACCCACAACGCGGCAGAACACATCTCGGTTGCTGTATCAATGGCAAGTAATATCATGTATCTTTAAAAGAGTGGTTTATCTTTTTCTGCTTCAAAAGCCGTTACAGAATCAAGAATTTCTTGTTTGGCTTCATCAGGACCGCCCCAGCCTTCAATTTTAACCCATTTGCCTTTTTCTAAATCTTTATAATGTTGGAAAAAATGAGCGATTTGATCAGTGATGCATTCAGGTAAATCCCTAACTGAATTAACCCCACTATAGAGGTTGGTAACATTGCCGACAGGTACGGCAACGATTTTTGCATCTTCGCCTGCTTCATCGGTCATCTTTAATACGCCAATTGGACGGCATTTAACCACAGAACCCGGCAGTAGCGGTGTTGGCATAACCACCAAAACATCTACTGGATCGCCATCGCCACATAAAGTATGCGGAACAAATCCATAATTGCACGGATAGCGCATAGAAGTATTAAGTACGCGATCAACAAAAATCAATCCAGAATCTTTATCCACCTCGTATTTTACTGCTTCGCCATTAACTGGTATTTCGATAACGACATTTATATCATTTGGTACATCACTACCAACACTTACATGTTTTAAACCCATGAGAGGAGTTCCTATAAAAAATCGGGAATTATACTGATATTAAGAAAAAAACAATAGCTTGCAGTGATTTATCGCTTTGAAAACCTTAAAAACAAAGAAATTAGTCTGTTATAATGCCAATTTTAAACTATTTCACCCTTAAGCTCCATGCAAACCAAAACAGCACTAATCACAGGAATAACAGGTCAAGACGGTAGTTTATTGGCAAAACACCTTATCAATTTAGGCTATAGGATTATTGCACCAACAAGAAAAAACCCAGACAAATCCAATTTAAATAATTTAGGAATTATCGATTCATCCTTAATTGAA
This sequence comes from Lysobacterales bacterium, assembly GCA_026988115.1. Classification (GTDB taxonomy): domain Bacteria; phylum Pseudomonadota; class Gammaproteobacteria; order Xanthomonadales; family Marinicellaceae; genus NORP309. The sequence continues at coordinate 21,054 of JALSLV010000110.1, forward strand.
TTCCTCATTTACAAACAATTTTCTGACTTTGAGGCAATTATAGCCCAACATAAACCAACCGAGATTTATCATTTTGCAGCGATGAGCCACGTTGGTCAATCACACAAAAACCCAGCCGTGGTTTTTGATGTCAACTGCAATTGGACTTTGGAATTATTAGCTTCTGTCATAAAACACTCCCCTAATTCCAAGTTTTTCTTTGCTTCAAGTTGTGAAATTTACCGCAACGACTTACCCTCACCTGTTCGAGAAGAAGATGAAAAGAGACCAAACAATCCTTATGGTATTTCCAAATTATCAGCCCATCAAATGGTTGATTATTATCGGCATGTTAAAGGACTTTTTGCTTGTAACGGTATTTTATTTAACCACGAATCAGAATTACGTCCAGCTTCGTTTGTGAGCAAAAAAATATGCAGCAATGTTGCTCGCCTAGTGAAAAGTGGTGGCAAACCACTCACTCTTGGCAATATTGAAGCAAAAAAAGACTGGGGTTATGCACCCGATTACATCAAAATCATACACGAAATTATGCAGCAAAATAACGCTCAAAACTTCAATGTTTCAACCAACAAGCTGCATTCGGTAAAAGACATGGTAAATGCGGCATTTTCTGCCCTAAATTATGAGATTTCTTGGCAGGGTGAAGGAATAAAAACTCACGCCATTAACTCTGCAGGCGATACCGTGGTTAGCATAAATGAAAAATACTTTAGACCACTTGATAACCGCTTTTTACGTGGAGACAACAGTAAAATCAAGCAATTCATGCAAAACCACACCCAAACACCTTTTACTCAATGGGTTAAGTCCATGACTCTGAGTGAATACAAGCTGTTAAATTAGCATTAAATTGTAACTTTTAGTCACCATTTAACGTTTTTTTCATTGAGAACACTCGACTGCATGCTTACAATGCACCCAAGTAAGACCTCAATCAAATAGGTGCCAAATTAATTTTTGGTGAAAAGGGAATCTGGTTAAAATCCAGAACTACCCCCGTAACGGTAATAAAGTATATTTTTAACAAAGCCACTGAAAGCAATTTTGGGAAGGCGTTAAAAGCAAGCTTTAAAGTCCGGAGACCTGCCTATTTTTTATATTAATCAACAAAGTCGCGGTGGGCGACGGAGAAAAAATGAAAACAAACAAACTTTTGTCGTTGTCTACGGCATTATTATTCGCACTCAACTCTCATGCCGATGAAGACAAGGCGCAACTCGATGATACTGTAGTTTCCGCTTCACGTTATGAACAATCCCAAAATGATATCATTCCATCGGTCAGTGTTATAGACCGAGAAGATATTTTAAACCTACAGGCCAACAGTATTGTTGACCTTTTAGTACTACAGCAAGGCATAGACGTGGCTCGCTCTGGTGGAAATGGCACACAAACCAGCGTTTTTATGCGTGGCACAAATTCAAATCATGCTTTAGTCTTAATTGATGGTGTGAGAGTTTCTTCCTCCTTTACTGGAAGTTTTGCCTGGGAAAACCTACCAGTCTCACAAATCGAACGCGTTGAAATCGTCCGTGGAACACGAGTCAGTTATTACGGCTCAGATGCCATTGGCGGTGTTATCAACATTATAACTCGCAAACAAGATAATATGTATATCCGTTACACAGGTGGATCATTTGACAGCCACGATTTTGATATTGGCTATGGCAATTCGACTGATAATGGGCAATATTCCATTGTTGTTGGCAGCCAAAAAACAGATGGCTTTTCAGCCACAAACGCCAATAATGCATTTTCATACAACCCCGATAATGATGGTTATGAAAACCTGAGTTTAAATCTCAATGGCTCGCTAAACATGGCTAATGGAAAAATCAACTTTAACTATTTAGAGACTAAATCAGACATTGATTTTGATTCCTTTTATGAAGTTGGAAACTCTGATTCAAGTCAACGCGTAATTAAATTGGCATGGCAAGGTCAAATACTCAGCGACTGGAACACAGAAGTTGCCTTAAGTCACAATAAAAACAGTTTAACAACCAAGGCGTTCTCCAATGGCTTTAACTCCGATAGAAATACGCTCGATATTTTATTAGATAAACAAATCGATACCAATCACATTGGCTTAGGCGTGAGTTACCGCCAAGAAAATTCAGAATTAGAAAACAAGCTGGTTGCCGCTTTAAATTACAGTGACTCACGAAATAACTTAGGCTTATTTGCTAATTGGCAAGGGACATTTGACAACAACATCTTATCAGTTAGTGGTCGATACGATGACAACAATGTCTATGGAGCTGATACCTCTGCAGATGCCAGTTGGGCGTATAAATTTTCAAATTCATCACTAGTCAACTTATCTGTTGGTTCTGCTTTTCACGCACCCAACTTAAATGAGTTGTTCTCTCCACAATACCAAACGCTTATTTTTTCACCTGAACTTGGTCAATTTGTGAGTTTTTATTCGTTTGAAGGCAACCCTAATTTAAAACCCGAAGAATCCTTAAATTATGAAATTGGTTATAAATTGCCCATTAATGAAAACCACAGCATCGCCTTTAATGCCTTTTATTACAAAATTGACAACTTAATTGATTATCAAGGTTCAACGTTTAAACCTGTAAATGTTAATAAATCCACTATTAAAGGGCTTGAAGTCAATTATAATTTAACGGTTGATGACATGAAAATCAACATCAATGCCACCCATCAAGATGCCAATAATGACCAAACAGATACACCCTTATTGCGCCGACCTGATAACAAAATTAATTTTAGTGTCGATAAGTTCTATAATAAATTTTCAATTGGTTCGAGTGTTCGTTATGCGTCAAAAAATTACGATTTTGGTACAGAACTCGATGGTTATACGGTGATTGATTTACGTGCAGCGTATAAACTCAATGATAACTGGCGTATGGCATTGAAGGTTGAAAATGCCACAGATAAAGAGTATCAAGTCATTAATGGTTACAACACATCGCCAGCAGCAGGCTATCTAACCATTGAATGGAATCAGTAACATAGAAACATTTAAAAAAGGGTCTTGGCAGACCCTTTTTTTTATGCCTTAACATAATTTACACAATTAAGGTGTTATAATTCATATTCATATTCATATTCACATTCAAACAAATGACCAACAAGGATATATTCATTATCATTCCTGCCTTTAATCCCGGTAAAATAATTAGCGAAGTTGTTAATAAAACACGACACTATTGCCAAAACCTAATACTAATTGATGATGGTTGTGATGCACAAAATAAACTAATACTATCCGAATTAGAACAACTACCTGAAGTGACCCTACTCACTCACCAAGTCAATAAAGGCAAGGGCTTTGCTATCCATACTGGCATAGAATGTGCATTAAAAAACCAAGCAAAAACCATCATTATGCTCGATAGTGATGGGCAACACAGACCAGAAGAATTGGCTAAATTTTTACAGTTTGCTCAATCAAAACCTTTTGATTTAGTCATCGGTGTACGCACAGAGATTGATAAAATGCCATTGCGCAGTAAAATAGGCAATATTTTCATGGCAAAAGTGTTTTCTGTTTTATATGGACAAAAGCTTAAGGATACGCAATCGGGTTATCGCATGCTGTCAGCGAAGTTTGCTCAATTGTTTTTAGATAACGTTGATGCTGGTCGCTATGAAACAGAAATGCAAATGCTTATGTTTGCCGCAAAAAGTAAAATTCATATTGATCAAATCCCAATAGAAACGCGCTACTTTGATGGCAACTCCAATTCAAAATTTCGCCCCCTTGCCGATTCCTTGCGTGTACTGGGTTCTTTTGCCAAATATTCTGGAGTTGGGTTTGCTTCTTTTTTGCTTGATTATTCCGTTTTTGTCTTTCTTAGTAGTTATGTTGGCATTTACTTTTTAACGGCACATTTGAGTTCGCGCATCATTAGCGGCAGCTTTAATTTTGCTGCCAATCGAAAATATGTGTTTAACCACAAACACTCATTGGCTAAGTCCATAGGTAAATACCTTATTGCTGTTGCCTTATCGCTGAGTCTCTCATCGGTGCTTTTGTATTTATTTGTTGATGTTGTGCACATCAAAACAGCGGTTGCCAAAATTTTTGCAGAAGCATCCACTTTTTTACTTAACTACTTTATTCTCAAGCACTTTGTGTTTAAGAAATAATGGGGTTTTATCAGGCTGAACCGTTAGGTTATTTGTTTTTAATCATTGGCTTATTTTATGCTAATGGGGTGTTGCTAACAAGAAACTTTTTCTCAAGTAATTTATGGACAGAGAAATTTTTCATCAATTCAGTGGTGGGTATTGGTTTTTGTATTCTGCTTTTGTTTTTTCTTGCTTTGTTTGGTTTGCTCACACCACTAGCGGTTATGGTTATGTTTTCTCTTGCACCCGCTTATTTGCTGTGGTCCAATGATAAAAACAAGTCCTTTTTCAATATTTCTTCCACCTATCATGGCATCATTTCGCACGCTGGCATTAGTGCAATAGTTTTATTGTTATTGTTTGCCGATACCTATTTGGTGTTTTTTCCAGAGACCAGTTCCGATGCCATGCGTTACCATTTGCCCTATGCCCGATTTTATGTTGAAAATCATGGTTTGGTTGTTAATGAGTTTATGCGTTACCCTATCTTTACGCACAATGTTAATTTAATTTTTTCACTTGGCTACTTGTTTGAGAACAAAAATCAAGGCGATGTATTGGCACGATTATTTAATATCTATTTTTTAACCTTATTGTTGTTGGGTTTGTATTCTTTAACGTTAAAAAACTTTGGGAAAATCACGGCATTCATTGCTTGTCTTATCCTCATAAAAATCAAAATGCTGCGTGTCATTATGGTTTCGGCCTATGTTGATATAGCTCTAGCTCTGTTTGTTTTTGCTTGCGTCTATTTTTTGTACCAATGGCAAAAAAATAAAGAAAAGCGCTGGTTATACCTTGCCGCATTTTTATTGGGCACGGCGTTAGGAACAAAATACCTCGCCCTAGTTTGGCTTGTGCCATTAACGGTGTGGGTCTTTTTTAGTGATAAAAATTTTAAACATGCCTTAACGTTTTTTCTATTATCCTTAGCATTTGGTTGCCCTTGGTATGTCCGCAATATTCTTATATCTGGCAACCCAATCCACCCTTTTGCACAAAGTTTTTTTGGTTACTGGGTGTGGACTGCATCAGATGTGCTGGCACAAAAGAAAGAATTACTCATTGCTCATGGTGTTGATAAAAGTTTCATCAATTTACTCAAGCTTCCATGGTTATTGGGGACTGAAAAGCAATTTGTTAAAAGCCATTTAGGCTGGGCGCTTCTTGCTGGCATTCCATTTTTGGCATTAGCCTATAGAATGCCCAAATTCTTTAAGCACATGGCAATCTTTATTTTATTTGGTTTGGTTTTCTGGTTTTATACAGCGCAAATTCTGCGTTACTTTACTGCTATCTTGCCCTTTTTAGCTATTTTTGCCGCCTATCCTTTGGGTTTGGCTTTTGCTTATTTAGATAAAATTAAATGGTTAAATAACCATCGGTTAATAACGGTTGTTTCCATTGTCCTATTGGTTTATAGCAGTCACACCTTATACAAACACTTTTATTACCTCAACAAATGGAGAGCCTTACCCCAATCAGATTACCACTGGCAAAATATTTTAGATGAACGTGATAGTTATTATCCCTTTGCCAAACTCCTCAATGATAGAGGTGTTAAACGACTACTCAATATTGGCAAAACCCGTATTCATTACACCTTTGATGGATTAACCTTGGGAGATTGGTTTGGGCCAGCTAACTTTTACACCATCGCTCAATCATCAAAAAATGCCAATGACATTATTCAACATATGCACCGATTAAAGGTCAATTATTTAATTGCAGAGAAGAAACCCAAGTGGGCGAATAGAGTTAATAAATTACTAAAAGACAGTTCGCGATTCGAAGTTGTCAAAGATTCAGACTTAAGAACACTCTTTTTTCTTAAACCTTAAAAAGTTTATGAACAAGACGTCGAAACTTATGATAAGGTCCACGCAAAATACTTTTTACTTGTCCTTTTATATCATTGGATTCTTCGGTTAATTTGGTAATATAACCATACAAGCGTTTTAGGTGTTGGTCGCGTCTTGCCAATAAGACTTTTATTTCCTGCACATCCTGAGCGGTTAGGACTCTGCCTTCTTTAATTTTATCAGGCAGATGCCGCTCCACATATATGGTTGTGTGTGGCTTAATGCCTGGCTCGGATTCTTTGGTATAATAATATAAAGCAAAGGATTTTCGCGATAGATGCTTCTTATCTTCAGGTAAATCAATGCGAGGAAACCCATGCCACGAATGGTTGTTGGTTTCAAAAATTACAGCACGATTAAACAAAGGTTCAACACTAATTATTTCATCTTCCTGTGGCTGCAATCGTGGATTTTTATGCAATTCAATATTTCCGCCCCATGATTTATCCCATTCTTTATTGAGGTAAACAATTAAATTCATCCGACGACGATAACCGGTAAAAGGATGGTGGGTAAAATCCACATGCGGATCTAAATCTTGCCCATCGAGATTATTGTGAGTGCCACCACCAAAATAATGGGGATCGTATTTGAGGTTTTTAATGCCAGTAAAGTCCTCAATTAACTGCAAAAAATCTTTACTTTTAACCAAATCATCTAAGTTTTTGTAGGCATCACTTATCTTAGACACGTGCTCATGCACCGCTTTTTTTCCCACAACACCGTCTTCATTGGTTGCTAATTCTTCATCAAAATCAGGAAAATCATCCAATAGCTGCTGACAAAACTCTGATGTGAAAAAGTTTTCAATCACCACGTGTTTAAACGGTTGGTTATTAACAAATTGTTGGTTGATTTGTTGAGTTTGGCTTGTTGTCTGTTGGTTGAGTAATTTCATCATAAACAGATTTTCTTAGTAGTGATGGTGCTCAAATATATCTTTATAGTTCGGCACTCTTTTTAATAAGGCGAAATAGCGTTCATCTTTTTTAACTTCATGAGGAGTAGATTTCCCCACCTCACCGATGCAGTGTTCTTTAATAATTTCAAAACCAGATCTTTTAATCAGTTGATGCATTCCTTTTAGAGAAAAAATCCAATAATTGGTTGGGTCATTATTGAGTTCATCAGCCGCGACTAAATACCCTACTGATAAATTTTTGATTTCTGTCCCATCTGGAGCATGTGAAGCAATTCGCGTGCTTAATAAAACATAATCAGAAACTAAGCACAGCATATTCAAAAAATAAAAAGGGTTCCTTAAATGATAAAGTATTCCCATAGCAAAAGTAAAACCATACTCATTTTCTAATACAAAATTTCTATCCACATCGTGTTCTAAAATCCGAACTGTTGAGTCAAGTTTGTTTTTTAGGTAATTGCACGCTTTAAGGTCATTATAGTTGGTGACTTTTCTATCAACAACATCAACATCAAAGCCTTGACTTTCGAAATAAAAGGCAATGTCACCATCCGCGCAACCTATATCTAAAACTCTTTTATCTTTTGCTAGTGTATCAAAAAAAGATTCTTGACCGCCCTTTAACAACTGGTCAATAATAGTTAAGTTGTTCATGCTTTTATATGGATACCAATCAAATTCAACCTTTGCCTCTTTTTTGATTCTATCCAATTTTTTTTCAAAGGTATTTGCTGCTTTTCTAAGAGGTGATTTTCTGATGTTTATCAATTTTATCTATCTCCAGTTATAATTTATTATTAAATTCAGTTCTTTGTATTAAATAATATACTTTTTATGGATTATAATCCCTTTTTAATTTATTTTATTAAAATTAATGATATTTAGTTCTGTTACTTTCCTATTTTACTTTTTACCTCTGTTTTTATTGTTGTATTTTGTAATGCCTTTTAAAAACACGGTTTTATTAATTGCGAGTTTGTTTTTCTATGCATGGGGTGAGGCTCAATACGTTTTATTGATGTTACTATCAATCGGTATCAACTATTCTTTTGGACTTGCTATTGATAAAACATCACTGAACAAATCAAAACAAAAGGTGTTTTTAAGCTTTGGTGTTTTAGCTAATTTGTTACTGCTTGGTTATTTTAAGTATTTTAATTTTATTTCTGCCGATTTATTCACGATTAAACTCACTGAACCGGTACATTTACCTTTAGGCATTTCATTCTTTACTTTTCAAGCTATTTCTTATTTGGTTGATGTTTACCGCAAAGAAGCCAAGGTTGAAAAAAACATCTTTAATCTTGCTTTGTATATTTCCATGTTTCCACAGTTAATAGCCGGTCCTATTGTTCGATTCAAGACAGTAGCAAAACAAATCCACAGTCGCCAACATACGCTTAATACCCTTTCACAAGGCATGCGGATTTTTATTATTGGCTCTTAATTTAACTAAAATGAACACGTTAATGAAGATGTTAACGGGACTTCTGTATTTCCACTTAAGGTTAAATTATTAGAATTGCCTAAGACAGATATGCTATTGCAGTTACTTGCATTTGAAGTGTTGTTATGATAGAAAAGGTTGTTGATATAGGTGCCATTGCTGTTTTCAATTTCATCATACACAGATGCCGATAATTTACTGAAGTATACCTTTGTGTTTTTGACTATGAGATTATCTGTTCCACCCACAATATCTAAACCAAATCCATTTGAATAAAATATTTTTACATTATCAAGAATAGCATTATCACAATTAACCAAATAAAAACTTGAGGTTCCTGACTTATCATGTCTTGTTCCTGTTATAGTTAACCCACTTGAGTCATAACAGCTAACTTCTCCGTCACCAATTAAGAATCCTTGCGAACCAGCAGCTCCATTATTCCTTCCTACTATGTATCCATACCATAACTTTGTGTTTAGTGTGTGGCTAATCCAAATTGATGGGTCAGGACCACCATTGTTTAAATCCCCATTTAATGATAGAAAATTGTTCAATAATTGAGCGTTATTACTACCATTCACTCCTATCCCTATTTTTACATGCTGAATATTTAAGTTCCAAATAACAGGGTTATTATCAAAGTAAGATAAAATCCCGAATGTAGCTAAGTTACCTCCTGATGATTTTACGTTAAAGTTATGAACCTGAGTATTGTCATTCATTTGAATGACAATGTTTGCTGTTGACTGAATAGTGGTCTGTAGGTTATTTACATCGCCATTAATGCCTGAAATATGTTGACCTCTTAATAGGTGTATTGTGCTAGAGGAATTAAATATACCAGAACTTAAACACAATGTCTTATTTGAACCCAAACTAGTGAGCGAAGTCTGAATATCTTGAGAGGGATTGATACTAAGATCACAAGCTGAAAAACTTTGAATTGAATATATTAGAACAAAATAAATAATTTTTTTCATGGATAACTATCTCTTTTTTAGCGGTGTATAAAATTATATTAATTTTAATGATTGTGTCAAGAAATTTAGATTGAAAATTTTAATAAATCTATCATAGTTGCCACTATTCCCACAAAATCCAGAATCTATCCAGAAAATTTATTATCACCCTATGCTGAAATTTGCCAAAAAAACACAACAACATGGTTAGATAAAAGAGTCAAGGAAGTTACGGGTAGAGGCATTTATTATCCACTAGAAAAGTTCAGGCAATGGAAAAACGAATTTCAAGTTTATCTTCCTTCCTATTTTCATTGGAATGGGGAATTGCCCTACTATGTTGCTGATGATATGATGAAAAATTATTGGGCGATTGAACCGAAGTTTGAAGTCCATTCAACCCATGCCTTGGTCAAAACAGATTTAAAAAGGTTTCTTCACGGCCTTCGTTTATGGAACACCTCTAAAAAATACAATTATAAGGAATTTAATATTAAGGAATGCCGAGGTAGAAACTGTATTAAGGATTTAAATAAGGTCTACAAAAAAGTGGTCGGATTTCGATTTACACGAGCTAAACCAACCACTCACCGTAGATTATTGATACTTGCCGATTCATTTGGTGCTGCCATAACTGAACATTTTATTCGTGGTTTTGATGAAGTAAATATGATAAGTATTAGCAATCTAACCTTATCTGAACAAAAGCAGTTTTATAAAACTGTTTTAAAAGACACGAATCCAACACATTTTCTTTTGTTGTTTCATGATGGCGGATTTATCGGGCATGGAAATCGACTAAACAAACTATTAGAACTAAAATAAATTTGACAACAGTAAGCAACAAAGCTATATTTACACTAAGATAAATGAACCACTAAAAAAACAGTCCAACAGACTATAGCCTGACAATGTCATTATAATTATAAAAATTTATCCTTGTTTTGAACAAAGGTCTATCGGCATTATTCAAAGGCACTAAAAACTGTTTATGTTTTTTTCTTGATTGAATTTAGACTTCAATTTATGAATAGGAAATTTATATGGGAACACATGCAAAATACCATAAAAGGGTACTGACCTCTAAAACCACAGCATTGTTAACAATACTTATTCCCCTTGTCACATTTTCTAAGATAAGCCATTTAGAATCTAGTATAAAAGTATTACAATCCAACACCTCTTCAATTTCCAAAATTATGCTTAAAGGTAGATGTTTATTAGATCTAAAGGTGTTACATTTTCTAAGTAACGGTGTTGGTTTTAAAAAACAGGGTTTATTGGAATGGGTAAGATACTATAATGATTTATTTAAACCGTTGAATGGCACCAACCATACAACTAAAAGTTTTAATACTGATAAACTTTCTTTAGAGAAAAATAAAACTGAAATAGATACAAATTTATTAAAAAAACTAAAAAAACAAATGATTTCTCCATTAACCTATTTTATTTATCAAATGTATGAAAATAGTCAAAAATGTAATGGCGAATACAATGAATTAAAAACTGTATGTATGGGGTTCCCAGAATACGATAAAGACAATAGGACCCTAACATTTAGCTATCTAAGTGAATACCGTGAAATTAATGATAATACAAATATAAAAAAAATAGCGGTTAAAGCAATAAAAAATTTAACAAGAGAACTTGGACTTGATGGTAATACTAAGGGGATGATTCAATCCATTTTAAAGGCTTATGGAATACCAATAACAGTTGAAAAAAACAATCTTTTCCTAAACAATAAACCAATTTGTATTAAAATTTTATTACGCGTTGGCTTTGATATTAAGCTCTATTCATATTTTGGTTTGAGAGATTGTAATGCGGAAATAAAGGTAATAAAAAAACAAAAAGCATATGTGCTTTAATACAATAAAAAAAAGATCATATAAGTGCATATTAATAAGCTTATTTATATTATATCCTCTTTTTCTTTTGGGAGCAGATGAAAATAAATATAAATATGAATCTCAGATGTCAGTGTTGAAATTTTATTTAATTAGGCTTTACGATATTGAAAAGTGTGAAGCTACAAAAAATTTCTATTCTAAAAAATATAATTGGTGTTTAAGAGAGTTTCCCAAAGTTAACAAATCAAACATTGAGCTGCATTTTATTATCAATGAAAATAGCTCATTAACTGCAAATCTTATTAAATCATCAACTGCTGAAATGAAGAAATTGAAACTAAAGAATATTAATAATTTTATAAACGATTATCCACATTTTATTGGTTTTTATTCTGACCCCAATAATAATCAAGAGAGAATAGAAGAAGATCTAGTTGAGTTAATGGATTTGTATCTTCACTATTGTGTAGGTGATAAATGCTATATAAAAAAGCATAAAATCAATTTGTAAATACTATCGAAATTACTTTAGATGAACTCTTTAAATTAAGGCATTGTAGGTTTTATGTTTACGAATTTCAGCCAAAAATTAAAACCATATTTTCCCAAAATAAAAGTATGTAACCTTTACTATAGGAAATTTTAAATGAAAACTAAATGTATATTGACCGTTTCTATTTCATTAATGCTATTTAGCATTGGTGCTCAAACTAAAAATATTGAAATTACCAATGAAGAAGAAAATATACTATTTGATGCGTTGAGACCAAAAACTCGTTCATGGGATCAGTTAAATGAACTAATGCTACAGGTCATGGATGATGCAACAATCAATGAAGTTATTGATTGTTCTTTTATTCATGAAAGTTCTTCTCCAACTGAAAACTCAAATCAGAATATACTCTATCATGATTATTCTTGGAATATTTATGAGTCAGATTACGGTAGTACTTGTATTGAATTAATTAAACCAAATATTGGATTCTTGAGCGATGAACAATCCAAAGCTTTGCTTTTAGCAAGTAAAGGTTTTGGCTTCGAAAGACTAGGTTTGTGGGAGGAAGTTAGAATATACAATGATTTTATCAAATCTATTACTCCTATTTGTGAACCTAGTACCTATGAAAATAAGAATTCAAGAGCAGGAAGTCAAAACTTAATCTATACAAATGAGAAATTAAAAGATCAAAAGATAATACCAACTTCAAAATATATTTTCCCGGTAAAAAAAGAAGATACTCGAAAAACATCAAAGAATAAAAACTATAAATTTGGGAATAAAATACATTTAGAAAAAGATAGTTGCTATATGGATATTAATAAAAGAAACAAAAGCTCATCACTTAAAACAGGTATAGATGGTTTGATAGGTACTGATGATAGACTTATTTATCCTGATGCAAATTTAAGTTATATGGTGTATTTAGAACAAAAAGCGATTACTTCAACTACTTGTAAAAATTCAGGAACAGGTTTTTATCTTAACCCTTATTCTATTGTTACTGCAGGGCATATGCTTTACTGGAAAAAATGCCAAGTTATTAAGTTTGAAGCCCGAATGGTCGATCCAAGCAATCCAGACAATCCAGTAGAATATAGATTTTTTATAAAGACACCTAAATTAAACAAACTTAATATATCAGCAAGATGGAAAACTTTAAATAATGATCCAAATCATCATATGCCTTTAAATGATGTTAAAGAAGATTATGCGGTTTTAAAACTAGAAACCCCAAATTTCCGACCATTTTTTCCTAATTATACAATTAAGAGCCATATTCATAACTAATTCTGAACTTGGTTAATATATCCACACTTTCAGCCATTTGCGATTTTTTTCAATAATCCAGCTTTAAAAATCATCAGCGCATGGAAAACCTCTATTTTGGGT
>JALSLV010000111.1 GCA_026988115.1 Lysobacterales bacterium
GAAGAACGATCAAAACAACCAACACGTCTTGAACAACAATCATTAGGCATGACAATAACAGCGATGTTATCGGACTTGCCAAAAGCATGTGATATTGGAACAAAAAAAAATTCTAAGGGTTATAAAACCAGTTGGCAAGGCTATAAATTACACATTGATTCATCTGATACGGGTATACCAGTTAACTGCATTTTAACCTCAGCATCGGTTCATGATTCACAAGTTGCCATACCTCTTGGGACAATAACAGCTCAGCGTATTACCAACCTATACGACTTAATGGACGCAGCATATGATTCGCCCAAAATCAAAGAACACAGTCAATCATTAGGCCATGTACCCATAATCGATACAAGGCCCAAAAGAGGACAAAAAGCAGAACATGAAAATGAACTTAAAGCTAAAAGAGAATCCAATTACAAGACATCACAAATGCTTCGTTACAATCAACGAAGTAGTGTCGAACGACTTAATGGTCGATTGAAAGACGAATTTAATGCAAGGATGGTTCGAGTAAAAGGTCACGCTAAAGTTATGAGTCATCTCATGTTTGGCATTGTCGCTTTAACTGTTGATCAACTGATGAAGCTTTTAGAATGACGAAGAATTCATTAAAAATTACATTAATTTCTGTATCAAAATCATACAGAATGTATTTCTACGTTTGTATAAACGTATTTTTAACTAAAACAAGAGTTTTTCCATGCGCTGACGATTTTTAAAGCTGGATTATTGAAAAAAATCGCAAATGGATGAAAATGTGAATATATTAACCAAGTTCATAATTAGTTATGAATATGGCTCATAAGTGAAAAATTATAAGGTGGATGCATATGAAACAGAGAAATAAAGGTTTTACATTAATAGAATTAATGATTGTTATTGCAATCATTGGAATCTTAATGGCGTATGCAATTCCTGCTTATAGAAATTATGCAGTTAGAGCTCGTGCTGGAGAAGCGATAGCAATTGCTTCAGCAGCAAAACAAGGAGTCAGTGAATCATATAGTAGTAACGCAATTATGCCTACTTCAAATTCTCTTGCAGGTATTGGATTAAATACTGATATTAGTGGCGAGAATGTTGCGTCTGTAACCGTTGGAACAGGAGGTCTTATAACTGTGTTGTTTAATACTAATGACGCTGTTTTAAATGGTAACAGTGTTTTTTTGACACCCAGTACGGTGGGTGGCGCTATCAAATGGAGATGTTCATCTGATTTGGATGATATTTATATGCCGACTTCATGTAGATAGGAAAATTTAAGGAAGTTTATTTTATCAATGCGTTGAAATTTTTTGCCTTAAAGAATTAATCCCATCTTATTACTTAATCAAGCTGATATTGACAAATTTTGTCAAAAAAAAGAAACATTATGTTACAATTTTAAAGAAATTAATTAAAAACAGTTTCACCAATAAAATATTCCCTTAAACAAACAAAAATAATGGTAATGCCAATAGGAACACGCATAATGGAAACATGGGCAGGCAGAGAAATTATTTAATTCTTTGAATGTTAATAATTTATTTTAAATGAGGTAATAATATGAAAAATCAAAAAAGACAAGCGGGTTTTACTCTAATCGAATTAATGATTGTAATCGCGATTATTGGTATTTTAATGGCTTATGCAATTCCTGCATACAGAGACTATACTGTTCGTGCAAAAGCAGGTGAAGGTATGGCAATTGCAGCTGCAGCTAAGCAAGCGGTAAGTGAAACCTATATTAGTGAAGGCACTATGCCAACAAATAATGCAGATGCTGGAATAGGTACAAATACAGACATTAATGGTGCAAATGTTACTTCTGTAACAGTTGGGGCTAATGGCTTAATTACAGTTTTATTTAATGGTAATGATGCTGTTTTATCAGGAAAGAATGTATTTTTAACTCCTAGTACAGTGGGTGGCGCTATTAAATGGAGATGTTCTTCTGATTTAGCTGATCAATATATGCCAAATACGTGTAGATAATATTTAGTTTAATATTAAATAAATAAAACTCTAATCCTCTTAGTTATGGATTAGAGTTTTTTTTATGATGAAAAGAAATAAAAATCTCAAATACCTGTTTGCTTTTATTCTAATATCACTTGGATTTGCACTGTATTACCCTGCATTATCTGGTGGGTTTATGATGGATGATGAAAACAGTTTATCAAAACTAAGAGTATTTAATGATGAGATAACTTTTGATAAATTGAAATGGTACCTAGGAAGTGCCAAAACAGGACCATTATACCGACCTATTTCAGTTCTTTCGTTTCTCTTTGATGGAACAAATTGGCCAACTGAGGCTTATTCTTTTAAATTGACAAACCTTGTTATTCATTTGATAAATGGATTTCTTCTGTTTTTTTTAATTCTTGGTATTTTTAGTCAATCTAACAAATATAAAAATGATGCATTATTTATAGCATTTATTGCAGCGTCTTTATGGTTATTTCACCCTTTTTTAGTTTCTACCGTAATGTATGTAGTGCAAAGAATGGTGCTATTATCTGCACTGTTTATACTATTAGGCTTAATATTCTATATGAAGGGAAGGGTAATTTACCAAAAGAGCCAAAATAAAAAAAGTATTTTCTATTTAATGCTAGGTATGTTCGTAATGCCTGTTTTATCTGTTTTAAGTAAAGAAAATGGCATTTTACTTATTTATATTATTGCATTAGTTGAACTCTTTATATGTCAAAAATTTCTTGGGTTTAAGCCCTTATCTAAAAACCTTAAAATACTAATAATATACCTTCCTGTATCCTTATTATCACTGGCTTTAATGTATAAAATTCCAAGTTTTATAGAGTCTTATCGACTTCGCTTGTTTACGTTAGATGAAAGGCTATTAACACAATTAAGGGCAATAACAAATTATTTATATAACACCTTTATACCAAAATATTTTACACGAGGGGTTTATACAGACAGCTTTACTGTGTCCAAGGGATTGTTTGAACCTATCTCCACATTTTATTCATTGTTGTTTATAGGTTCTTTGCTTGCATTTGCTTGGATTAAAAGAAACTCATTGCCTTTAATTAGCTTTGCACTGTTTTTCTTTTTTGTTGCTCACAGCATGGAATCAACGCTAATACCTCTAGAGTTATATTATGAGCATAGAAATTATATTCCTATGCTATTTATATTCATTCCTTTGGTTTTGGGACTTAATTGGTTAAAAAATCGCAATAACATGTATTTAATAGTTAGTCTCTTTATAGTTTTGATAGTGAGTTTTAATACCTATTTGAGAGCAAATTTATGGGGTGATAATGTTAAATTACATATAGCTACTATGAATAAATACCCTTATTCAGTTAGAGCCAGAATATTAACGATTATCGAGTACCAAAAACAAGGAAATGTGAAGAAGGTATTTAAATTATTAGAAGATGGTATTAAATTAACTAACAGTTTAGATTTAAAATTTAATCAACTAAATTTATTATGTCAATACGGCATATTAAAAAGAGAATATATTGATTTGCTTTTAAATGAAAAGTCTCAATTGAAATTAGGTAGAAACCAGATAGTCTCTTATGGGCAATTAGTTTATAATTTACTTGATAATAAGTGCGGTTTAGAAAATAACTTAAGTGCAGCTTCGCAATTAGTGAACTACTTAGAAATCAATAGTTTTGAAACACCTCAAGAGAAAAAACCTTTAACTTATTTCTTTAAGGCTAAATTAGCTTATGCAAATGAAGATTACAATGGAACTAAAGATTTATTTATTCAATCTTTTAAAATTAATCATGATTATAGTAATCTATTTCTTATAATTGATGACTTTATAAAACTAAAAAAGTATAGTTATGCTAAAGAGTTATACTCTATTGGTTTAAAACAATACGAGGTTGATTTTAAGTATTCCATTGATTGGTTTAACTATCGAGAGAATTTTAACGAATTAAGAGAGAAGTTGATTTAAAAACATGAAAATTTCAATAATTATACCCGCAAAAAATGAAAAACTTGGTTTATCTAAATTATTACCTAAATTAAGAACAGTGAAGGGTGTTTTTGAAATAGTCGTTGTTAACGATGGCTCAACGGATTGCACAGAACAAATTTGCCTAGATAATGGTGTTACTGTAGTGTCTCACCCTTATTCAAAAGGCAATGGTGCTGCAATCAAATCAGGGGCAAGGGCAGCAAAAGGAGAGGTGTTTTTATTTATGGATGCTGATGGTCAGCACCAAGTAGAGGATGTTCAAAGGCTTATAAAAGAATATAAAAAAGACCAATTTGATATGATTGTTGGTGCCAGAGGCGGCAAATCTCAAGCATCAGTTGCACGTCTGTTTGGTAATGGATTATATAACCGCATTGCATCGTATATGACAGGCCACAAAATTGAAGATTTGACCTCAGGTTTGCGCATTGTAAATGCTCGAAAATTTAAACAGTTTCTCTATTTGCTGCCTAATGGGTTTTCTTATCCCACAACTTGTACTATGGCGTTTTTTAGAGCGGGCTATTCAGTTAAATATATGTCAATCTTCACACCTAAAAGAGAAGGCAAAAGTCATATAAATATTTTAAAAGACGGTTCACGCTTCTTTCTTATTATTTTTAAGATTGGGACATTGTATTCTCCTTTGAAATTGTTTTTTCCAACGAGTTTAGTATTCTTTTTAATGGGTTTTGTCTATTATTTATATACCTATTTTACAGATGGTCGTTTTACCAATATGGGTGCACTATTGTTTAGTGTTTCAGTTTTAATCTTTTTGTTAGGGTTGGTTTCAGAGCAAATAACTACCCTAATGTACCAAGAAACAGAGAATAATGAATAAAAAAGATACAAATGAGTTAGATGAAATTCGAGAATTTTATGATTCTGTCTACTACAAATCTATAAAATCAAAAACAGTTAGTAAGAAACATTTGCGTAGATTAGCCAAAAAACTTAATATTCATTCAGAACAACAAGTTTTAGATGTTGCTTGTGGTGTTGGTGATTGGTTAAAGGTTTGCAAAGAGCGAGACGCCAAAATTAGTGGTGTAGATATTTCAAACAAAGCAATTAGTTTTTGTAAACAAATATTTTCTGAAGGTACTTTTGTAGCGACACCAGCAGAAAAATTACCTTTTGAGTCAAATCAGTTTGATGTTATTTCTTGTCTGGGTTCTTTAGAGCATTTTGTTGATCCTATTACTGCACTGAAGGAAATGTATAGAGTCGCTAAAAAGGATGCAATATTTTTATTATTAGTTCCAAATGCTGATTTTCTTACACGTAGAATAGGGTTGTTTACTGGCACGTATCAAATTGATGCAAAGGAACATGTAAGAACTTTACAAGAATGGAAAACTTTATTTGAGAAAGCAGATATTAAGGTAATAAAAAGATGGAAAGATTTGCATGTGTTATCTTGGGATTGGATTTGTTCTCGAAAGTGGTATAACGTACCTGCGAGAACGCTTCAAGCATTACTATTGACAATATGGCCTCTGAAATGGCAATATCAAGTCAATCATCTTTGCATTAAGAATAAGCAGCCTTAGTTTTTAATGAAATTAGGTACATAAGGATATCGCCCAATATTGTAATTATTCTTAGTATAAATATTAGAGCTAGCGATACACTTGTATCAATTTCATTTGATAGTATTGTTACAAATACAAATTCTCGAATTCCTATTCCTGCGGGTGATCCAGGTACTATATATCCTGCGATGAATGAAATTGTTATCACTACAATATATTTTGTTAGGCTAATATATTCAGTTGTATTTAGTAAAAATTGTATAAAATATAATATTAAGCCAAGCATGGCAAAAGAAAAAATATAAAGCAGTAAAATTGTTAATACAGATTTTATATTTAAAAATCTTTGTTTTTTATTCGTTGGGTAAAACAAGTAAATTAAGATGCTGATTAAAGTTGCTAAAAATAACACTTTGAAGGCAGTAATATTAATGCCAAGTATGTTGTTTTTATAGTAATTAAAATAACCCAGACTGACTATCATTCCAGCAAAAACAACAAGGATTGATTCATAAACTAAACTTTTAGAGCTGTCTAGTATTTTGATTTTAAATTTTTGAGCTAAGTAGACCCTTCCAATTACATGACCAATATTTCCAGGTAAGTATTTCCCTATCTGAGATATTCCAACTATATAATAAAATATTTTAAATTTAATTTTTGGGTATTGTTTCTTTAGTAAAATCTGCCAAGCTAAAACCAAATTGAATTGTGACACTGTATATAACAATAAGCCCAATAGTATAGCAAAGAAAAGAATTTCTCCAGTTAAAAGCTGTTCTATTTTATTGTAATTTTGAATAAGTGATAAGATGATATAATAGAAAGAAACTAGAGTTAGTAAAAAGCCAATATATTTTGTTGATTCTTTAAGTTTAGATTTCATGGAAAACATTCATATATTCTTGATAGATTTTCTCCCATGAAAATCTATTGATAATTATATTATTAATTTTCTGTTTATCTAAATCATGAGATTTTTTTAGGGCTGCTATAAATTCATTGGTATTTTTCTCTGAAACAAGATAACCTGTAATTCCATTTAATACCGCATCCTTAATTCCTTCAATATTACTTGCAACGACAGGAAGTCCATATAACCCCGCCTCAAGATTAACAATTCCGAAACCTTCCATGTCGTTCTTGATAGTTATATTAGGAGAAATAAAGCAATCACTCGCAGAAAAGAGAAAACTCTTTTCATTATCACTTACTCTTCCTAATAAATAAACCCTATTTGATAGGTTTTTTATTGATATTAGGTGAGCAATTTTATTATATTCTGGTCCGTTTCCTGCTATGAGGAAAATATCATTAGTGTCTAATTTAGGTATAACATTTTTAATAAACCAATACACTCCTTTCCTTTTAACTAATCTTCCTATTGTAAAAATAATGTTTTTGTTCTTTAAATTTATTTTAAATCGATCTTTTATAAAGTTTATAGCAGATGGTTTATCAATGATTTGATATTTGTCGGTTTCAACACCAACAGGTATTACTGAGATATTGCACTTCTTAACACCTCTATTAATTGCTTCACTTGCGGTAGCATCACTAATTGCAACAATAGATTTTAGTTTTGGTAGAAATATTTTTTGCATTTTTTGATAGAATAACTTGTCATAAATGACGTCTAAACCATAGATTGTTAAAGTTACTTTTTTACGTAATACCTTTTGGAAAAAATATGCGCAGGCTGATAATAGCCCATCTCCAACATAAATAAGGTCTATTTTTTTTGTTAAAACTAAATATGTTCCATAGAGGTACACCCAAGGATAAAACCAAATTAAGTGCTTTGCATTTTTTGCTAGAATAATGTTATGTAGTTTATGATTCTTTTCTAGTTGTTTATGTAAATTAAATGCATAAGTCTCCATACCTCCAATGTTTGGGGGGAATGTTCTTGAGATAAATAATATATTCACTAAGGGTTGACAATAAATATTAATACAATGGATTATTATATTTGTTTAATTTAGATAACACTATTTATTGCTTAGTAAATATTCGATTTTGTTAGGTTAATTGGAAAATTATATTTTTGAATTTTGAAAAGCAATTTCCAAATTCCTTCGCCAGCTTTTGTAGCCAATACGCCTTATGGGTGATCCTTCGGTTTTTTTAAGGAAGGTTTCTTCATCCCACTTCATCAGTTCTTTTATATCGGGTTCGTCAAATTGGTTGCGGGGCAAAAAATCGGTGACTTTTGAATCGGTTGCAAATTTATTCCAAGGGCAGACCATTTGGCAATCATCACAGCCATAGATGCGGTTGCCGATGGCTTTGTGAAATTCTTTGGGAATTGGGCCTTTGTGTTCGATTGTGAGGTAAGAAATACAACGGCGTGCATCGACTTGAAAAGGGGCAACTATTGCCTGAGTTGGACAGGCATCTATGCACTTTGTGCAGGTTCCGCAGTGGAATGAGGCCTTTTTGCTGATTGGTAATGGGATATTGGTGTAAATTTCACCCAAAAAGAAATAACTGCCAGCCTTTGCGTTGAGCACATTGCTGTGTTTGCCAATCCATCCAATGCCAGCTTTCTCGGCGATGGCTTTTTCCATAACGGGTGCGGAATCGGTAAAGACACGATAATTAAAATTCTTGACTTCTGCTTTAATTTTTTCAGCTAAGTTTTTGAGCTTTTTGCGAATGAGTTTGTGGTAATCTCGTCCCATGGCATAACGTGAAATAGCGGCCTTTTGTGGTTTTTTTAAGACATCTTCATAAGCAATGATGGATTTGTCGAAATAATCAAAACGCAGGGAAATAATTCGGATTGTCTCTTCAACCAGTTCATCAGGGTGAGTGCGCATAGAACCATGTTTGTGCATAAAGTCCATTTGCCCATGAAAACCTTTGGCAATCCATTTTTTCAAGTGTCCTTCTGCTTCAGATAAATCCACATCCGAAACCCCAACTTGTGAAAAGCCAAGCTCAAGAGCCCAAGTGTTTATTTTTTTTAAAAGGTTTTCGTGATTCATTTTTTAGTCCGCAGATGAACGCAGAATTGCGCAGATGTTATTCTACTAGATTCTGAACCATTCTTTTATATTGAATTTTAATATTGCCAAAATTTATTAATAACGCTTTGTGTAAGCCAGTTGATTTTAAATAGTTAATAACTAGAGCCTCATGTTATGAGTTTAAATGATTTACTGCTTTTAGTTCAACAATAATTGAATTGTTACAAACGAAATCTGCTTTAAAAGAAGATTGTAATTTAATATTGTGGTAATGAATTGGTATTATTTTTTCTCGAATGTAGTTAATATTTTGGCGTCCGAATTCAATTTCTAAAGCGTCTTGATATACAGATTCTAAAAATCCACAACCAAGATAATTAGAAACAGTCATGGCTGCACCAATTATTTTATATGTTTCAGAGTCGTTTGATTCTTTTTATTCATTTTTTAGTCCGCAGATGAACGCAGAATTGCGCAGATGTTATTCTACTAGATTCTGAACCATTCTTTTATATTGAATTTTAATATTGCCAAAATTTATTAATAACGCTTTGTGTAAGCCAGTTGATTTTAAATAGTTAATAACTAGAGCCTCATGTTATGAGTTTAAATGATTTACTGCTTTTAGTTCAACAATAATTGAATTGTTACAAACGAAATCTGCTTTAAAAGAAGATTGTAATTTAATATTGTGGTAATGAATTGGTATTATTTTTTCTCGAATGTAGTTAATATTTTGGCGTCCGAATTCAATTTCTAAAGCGTCTTGATATACAGATTCTAAAAATCCACAACCAAGATAATTAGAAACAGTCATGGCTGCACCAATTATTTTATATGTTTCAGAGTCGTTTGATTCTTTTTATTCATTTTTTAGTCCGCAGATGAACGCAGAATTGCGCAGATGTTATTCTACTAGATTCTGAACCATTCTTTTATATTGAATTTTAGTATTGCCAAAATTTATTAATAACGCTTTGTGTAAGCCTGTTGATTTTAAATAGTAAAGTATCTGAGCTTCGTGTTGAGAGTTTAAATGGTTTACTGCCTTTAATTCAACAATAATTGAGTTGAAACAAATAAAGTCAGCCTTAAATGAAGAGTTTAATTTAATGTTGCGGTAATAGACAGGAAGAATTTTTTCTCTTACATAAGTGATATTTTGATGTTTAAATTCTATTTCGAGAGCTTCTTGGTATACGGATTCTAAAAAACCACAACCAAGATGGTTTGATACCGTCATAGCCGCACCAATTATTTTATATGTATTTTCATCTTTTTGGTTGTTGTTTTCCATAGTTTCTTTTTTATCTGTGTGTATTTGCGTGCATCTGCGGACAAATTAACTCTACTTAGGTCTAGATTTGATTCATCGCATCAACTTGGTTTCTTAGGTCATTGATGTGCTGTAGCCAATAACTGTTTTCATCGAACCAGGGAAAAGCGATAGCAAATGCGGGATCGTCAAAGCGGCGAGCAAGCCAAGCACAGTGGTGTAACATGCGCAGAGTTCTTAGGGATTCTATCATCTTGATTTCAGTGTGTGGGAAGTCGCGAAATTCTTGGTAAGCGGCTTTGACTTTTGCCAATTGAGCCTTTTGTTCGTCTTCTTCACCCGATAATAACATGAATATATCTTGTATCGCTGGGGCGAGACGCGAGTCGTCAAAATCCACCAAAAAAGGGATGTCATCGCGCATAAGAATGTTACCAATATGCAAATCGCCATGAACTCGGATATTGTGTGCACCAGCTAATTTGGGTTGCATTAAATCAATTAATTGTTTGCAGACATTATCGTATCCTGACTTATGTTCAAAAGGAATAAACTCATTGCTAATAAAATCTATGGACTCTTGCCCAAATGAGGTGATATCTAATGCAGGGCGGTGGTTGAATAGTTTTTTTTCACCAATTAAATGTAAGCGCGCCAACATGCGTCCCATAATTTGTAAATTGTCCTGATAATCAAGTTCTGGTGTGTGGCCGCCGACTTGAGGAAATAAACAAAAAGAAAATTCTTTATGTTTAAATAGACTGTTATCTTTTGAATTTCTAATCGGGGTAATGACAGGAATTTCATGTTCGGCTAACTCAAAACAAAAATCGTGCTCTTCTTGGATTTGTTCAAAACTCCAACGATTGGGCCGATAAAACTTAGCAATTACCGATTTTTGTTGCCCTTCAATACCAATTTGATAGACGCGATTTTCATAAGAGTTTAAGGCAAACACGCGCCCGTCACACTCAAATCCATGCTCTTCTATCGCATCCATAATGAGGTCGGGAGTAAGTATTTTAAAAGGGTGTGGGTTATTTGTTCCAGTCATTATTTTTTTTAATAGTTGTATATTTATTACAGTTAATTGTAACATTTTAAGTTTATAATAAGGAATTACTAATTCAATCTTTTGTTAAATTATGTTAGACTTATTTAAGCTAAAAATGAGGATTTATAATGAAGTATATATTAATGATTTTTCTAGGAATGACTATTTATTCAGGTACAAGTCAGTCAAGTGAAGTAAAAGATGATATTGTCACTTTTGTTTGTAAAAGCAAGCAATCTGAAATATTCTGTATCAAAGCACCATTATCTGACAAAGATTTTTATTACAATTTATGTATGAATAATAAGGCTGAAATGGCAGAGTACATGATTTTATAGAATCTCACGTTAGTTTAAACTATAAGCTTTCTGATGTATTTGTTGAGTTAAGGCTTGTTATTCTTTGATTGCATAGCCTGAAATCAGTGAATGATGCAAGGCTTTTTTTGATAAAATAATCCATGGATGTTTGTATTTGTTTTATATGGCTTTTGTTTATATAGTTAAGTTTACATGAGTTGTTGATGGTTTTTATGGCATGATTTAATTCATTGACATAGTTTAAATTGTTTTCCTTTAAAGCTTTTACCAGTTCAAATTGGAACTCGAAATAATTGGCATAAATAACATAAGATTCCGTATTAAACTTGAATATTTTTTCACTATTTTCTACAGAGTTTCTAAATAATTCAATACTTTTATGAGATTGACCTTGTATTTTTTTAGATTTCGCGTAGTCATACTGAGTGATTGCTTTATTTGCTAAGGAGCCAAATTCATTTCCAAGCTCTTTAACTTTATCATAAGTTTTTATAGAGTCTTCGTAGTTAATATCTGCATCACTAAAATTATTTATAGACCTGTAATAATTTGCAATTTCTTTTTGTAACATTCCTAACCTGAACCAAGAGCTTCTTTTATTTGGGTTGATTTCTAAAGATTTCTTAATACGATTCTTTGCTTTTTGGTAAAAATTTGTGGGTTCTTTATCTTTTCTTAATGCTTCTTTAGCTAATTCTAATAATGGTTGAGTACTAATGGATAGCAAATGACTGTCATTAGGAAAAAGCATGAGTCCTTGGTTTGAAATGTCATTTGCTTTTTGAATATATTCAATATGGTTTGTGCCTTGAGATACATGGTAATCAGCGTACTGCATATATAATTTTACAAGGTTTATATAGATAGATAAGGTGTCTATACTATTTGATAATTCAATTGCCTGTTGACATGTTTTTACACCATTATTAAATGTTTTATCAATATTAATTGTATCATACTGAAGCTCAACTTGTATATTAAAACCGAAATTTGCACAGTGCTCTTTATAAACATGAGGATCTGACGAACCTATATTAATTGACTGTTGCATATATAGCTTTGATAAATCAATATAGGGCTTTGCCGCTTTATAGCCTGTTTTGTTTATTATCGGTATTGCTTTCTCAATATAAAGAAAAGACAAATAAGTTTGCGCCTCGTAAAACCAAGGATTAATCTTTGTTTCTTCAAGCGCATACTTTATTGCTTTGTCGTAGTTTTCATTCAGTTCAGCCAAATATGCAGAGACATAGTTGTGTGTAGCTAGGCCTTTACTTGCTCGTGTTAAATATTTTTTTGCAGGTTCTAAGTATTTAAGCTTGTTTTGATTCAAGAATTCATTACGCTTTATTTTATCACTAATGGAGTAAGACTCCATGATGCTGTTTTCCCAAAATGTTGCTAAAACAAATCCAAGATCACTAAATAATTCAGGCGATTCCCAGCCTTTTTTTATTGATTTTTGTAAATAAATATAGGCTTTGTCAAATGCTCTCATTGACAAATAAGCACTGCCTATTGCATATTCACTCAGCCCATTTGAATGAGTTTCATTTTTAGATATATTGGCTTGAAGTGTCTCAATTTTACGAATTGTTTTAGCATAAATTTCTTGAACGTTATGAATTGGCAGCATGTGAGTTCGTCTTAAGTTTGATTTAATATCATTGACTAAAATTAAATGTTTTTCTGCTAGTCTTTGTTGTTTAATTGATTGATAACGATAATTAATAAATAGCAACGCTGTTACTAATAAAATCGATATTAATAAGGCTACATACTTATTGCGTTTAATCCATAATTTAAATTTATAAAGCTTACTAAACGGTGTTGCAGAAACTGGCTTTAAATTTTTCCAGTTGTTTAAATCTTCTATTAAGCCACCCATACTTTGGTAGCGATTTTGAGACTCTAAATCCATACCCCTTAGAATGATGTTTTTTAAATCGGTATTAATGTCACATTGGTTAAGGAGCTTCTTAATATGGATTGTATCTTCCTTGGGTTCATAATTGCTGGTATCAATCTTTGGTAGGGGTTTTTTATCGCTTAATAATTCTAAGAAAACAGCGCAAAGAGAAAATATATCACTACAAGATGTGAGTTTTTGGTTTTTTATTTGTTCAGGGGAGGCATAATCGGGAGTAAAGATGTTGTCAAAATCCAAATTTGCGTCAGTGAATTTAGTGGTAAATGAAGCGATGCCAAAATCCACAACTTTAGGTGTGCCAATCTGGTCAATCAGTATATTGCTCGGCTTGATGTCCTTGTGTATGATATGATTTTGGTGGGCGTATTCAAGAGCTGATGCAACTTGTTGTATCAGAATAACAATTGCATTGGTGGAGAAATTGTTGGTTTTAACAAATTTTCGGATTGTTTGAGCCTCATCAATGTATTCCATAACTAAATAAGGGATACCATTTTGAGAAAGACCACCGTGGTAAAAAGAAATGATATTAGAATGATGCAACTTGGAGAGGGTCAGCTGTTCTTGAGTAAAGAGTTTCTTTAGTTGCTCGGTGAGTTCTTCTTCAACAGAATACAACAGTTTAAGCGCAACAAATTTTTGGATTTCAGTGTCCTTTCTTTTAGCTTTATAGACACAAGACATGCCTCCTTGACCAATTTTTTTAATGAGTTTGTATTCACCGATTGATTTTCCTGACAAGTCTTCTTCGGTGTGTTTTATGACTTCAAATAGAGACAAATCTGCATCGGAGATGATGGTGTTGTTTTGGGGTTGAGATTCTAATAATTTTATTAAAATGTTTTTAACGGCGTCTTTGATACTCGAATCCTTTTTTATTGCTATTAAGGCATCTTCGATAACTAAGTCAAAATATTTTTCTATCAATAATCTGGCTTCTTTCCAGTTTTTTAACGTTTGAGAATTATCCATCATCAACCAAGCTTATGATAAAAGTTTTGGTAACTTTCCACTTTCTGATGATGGTTCGTTTTGAAACTTTATTAATATCGGCTATTTCTTGTAGGCTGTGACCTGAAAAAAAACGCAATTCAGCCAGTTCGGCCATGTCTGGATCTATGTGTTCGAGCTTAGTGAGGATTTCATCAATTTCTAGCAATTTAAAATCAACATCACTGGCTCCCATGATTTGGGTTATGGGTTCTTGACTTATTTCACCTGCACGTTTTAATCGCATGTTTTTCCGAACCCGGTCAACTAAAAATTGACGCATACATTTGGCAATAGTGCAAATAAAATGTTTTCTGTTCTCAAAGGATAGTTTATCTGGCTTGCTCAATTTCATGTAACACTCATTGACCAAAACTGTAGGTGTTATGGTTTGTCCTGTATTTAACCGTGCTAATTGAGCATTGGCTAAATTTTTTATTTCAGGATACATCAATTTAAAGACCTGATTTAACGTGTCTCGACTATTGACTTCACCTCTAAGAATTTGAGTGATTTGATTATTCATTACTGCCACATTCTATCACAGCTTTAGTGTCCTTAACTGAATACAAAGACTATTTTTATGCCAACTATTGCACACTTGTTTGCCTTTGTTAAGTTCTGGTTTCATTGGAGAGGTTAAAATATAACTAATGGCACATGACTATTGCATGATAATTGGATACAATGGCTCACAATATAGAGTTTTAAAAAATTAGGAGGAAGTAAAATGTTAGATAATCCAGCAAATATATTTTTCTTGGTGTTAGGGGTTTTTGCCTTTTTAACTATCATGAAAATTATTACTATTGTACCGCAGGGATACCAATACACAATAGAAAGATTTGGTAAATACAGAAAAACCTTTAGTCCAGGTTTGGGTTTAAAAGTGCCTTGGTTTGATGCGATTGGCCGTAAAATAAATATGATGGAACAGGTGCTTAATGTGCCGTCACAGGAAGTGATTACTAAAGATAACGCAGTGGTCACGGTTGATGGCGTGGTGTTTTACCAAGTGCTTAATGCGCCACAAGCAGCTTATGAAGTGAACAATTTAGAATACGCGGTTTTAAATTTAACCATGACTAATATTCGTACGGTTTTGGGTGGATTGGATTTGGATGAATCTTTATCTAAACGCGATCAAATTAATCACCGTTTGTTGGCTGTGGTGGATGAAGCCACCTCACCTTGGGGCATTAAGGTCACAAGGATTGAAATTAAAGACATTAAACCACCGCATGATTTGGTGCAGTCAATGGCTAGACAAATGAAGGCAGAACGTGAAAAGCGTGCTGATATTTTGGAAGCAGAAGGCAAGCG
This sequence comes from Lysobacterales bacterium, assembly GCA_026988115.1. Classification (GTDB taxonomy): domain Bacteria; phylum Pseudomonadota; class Gammaproteobacteria; order Xanthomonadales; family Marinicellaceae; genus NORP309. The sequence continues at coordinate 15,362 of JALSLV010000111.1, forward strand.
CCAAGCGGCAATTTTGAAAGCAGAAGGGATGAAACAAGCCGTTGTCCTTGATGCGGAAGGCAATAAAGAAGCCGCCTTTAGAGATGCTGAAGCAAGAGAAAGGCAAGCGGAGGCAGAAGCAAAAGCAACACATATGGTATCTAAAGCCATCGAAGGTGGTAATGTACAGGCCATAAATTATTTTGTCGCAACAAAATACCTTGATGCTTTTGGTAAATTTGCAAATTCTCCTAATACCAAAACAATGATATTGCCAATGGAGGCAACAGGCATTATTGGTTCTCTTGCTGGCATGACGGAAATTGCTAAAGAAGCATTAAAAGATAAGCAAGAGTCTTAGGAGAGATTTATGGAATGGTTTGCAGTATTAACACCCTGGCATTGGCTGACAGCAGCCGTTATTTTGATTGTTATTGAAATGATGGTAGGCACGTTTTTCTTGTTATGGGTAGGATTTGCGGCAGCAGTAACAGCATTGATTCAGTGGGCATTTGGCATTGGTTGGCAAGTGCAAATAGTGGTGTTTTTCTTGTTATCTATTGCAGCAATAATTGCGTGGCATTTTTACAAGAAAAATAACCCAGATATAGAGCCAATGCCTAATCTTAATAAAAGAGGGCATCAATTTATAGGCAGGACATTTAATTTGTCTCACGCTATTGTTAATGGAGTTGGTAAAATCAATGTCAATGACAGCACCTGGAAAGTTGAAGGCGAAGAAGACTTACCCGTTGGTGCGAAAGTTAAAGTTGTTGATATTAAAAGCACCATTTTAAAAGTAGAAAAAGTTTAATTATTTTAAAGAGAAAAACATGAAAAATACAAAATTAATTACAGCATTGGCACTCGGTTTGTCATTGACCTTAGTCTCGTGTTCAGATGATGCTGATAAAACAGTAAACAATGATGTTACATCAGCCCCACAGGTTATCAATAACAGGGTAACTCAACAGTCTGATATCATGAGTTATATACCTGCAGAAACGCCTGTTTTGGCAGTCTTTGTTAATGATTCTAAGCACCCAATACCGCAAAATTTTCAAGAAAAGATGGATAAGCTTTACAGCAGTATGGGTAAAATGTTGAAAACCACTTATTTAGATGCCTACAAAGATTACACTAAAAGAAGTAATCCAGAGGCTGACACCGCTAGTATTGATGAATTTGCTGAAAAATGGTTTAACGAAGAAGGCATCAAAAAGCTGGGATTGAAAGTGGGTGAAACAGAATTTGCCTTGTACTTAGTTGATTTATTCCCCGTAATGCGAGTAAATTTGGCATCAAGTCACTCAATGGGTGAAATCCTCGATGAAATGATGGCAAAAATAAATGAAGACAAGCCTGGTCAAGTGATAAAAAAAGACGTTAAAGGCACAACGGTTTACCAACTAGGAGATAAAGAAACACAAGCACTGATTTCTCTAAAAGGCGATACGGTTGTTGCCAGTTTTGCTCCAACAAGACAAGTGGATGCTTTAATGCCTAAGCTATTAGGCTTTGAAAAACCGGCAAAAAACATAAAACAAGCCAGCCAATTTAATGACACTATTGCCAAGTACAATTATTTGGGTAATAGTTTAATGTGGGTAAATTTTAGAGAATTGGCTGATTATGTGGTTAATCCAGCTCAACATCAAACGCCCATGCTTGATGTGTTGAAAATACAAGATAACATGATGTCTGAGGATTGCAAGACGGAAGTGTTGGCTATGTTTGACAAGTTTCCACGTCTTGTTAGTGGCAGTACGCTTCTTGATGAACATCAGATGGATAGCCACATGATAATCGAAATGCCAAGTGATTTAGGCTCAAAACTGTCAACTATTAGCGGTCGTATTCCTAATGCAAAAGATGCTGCCTTTTCTTATGGTTTTAGTTTTGACATAGTTGCAGCTAAGGCATTGGCGCAAGAGTTTGTAACAAACATTGAAACAACGCCTTATAAATGTGAGTTCTTTGCTGGAATGAATGCAAAAGCAGGCATGTTAAAAGCGCAGTTGGAGCAACCACTGCCTCCTTTTGTAAGTAACTTTAAAGGACTCAATGTGGTTGTTGATGAATTGGATTTGGATATGACAAAAACCGACCCAGCTCAAATGATTAAAACCTTAAAAGCAAAAGTCTTGTTGGCTGTAGATAACCCTGAAACCTTGAAAGGCATGGCAGAAATGATGATGCCAGATATACAAAAATTAGGCTTAACTTCAGGTGGCAAAGCGGTTAACATATCTGAACTTATTCCAGTAAAAGGCACAATGATGCCGATTAATTTAGATTATGTTTTCTTGGCAATGGGTGAGGAAACCATTGGCTTGTCATTGGGTGAAAACACTGATGTGGAATTGACGGATGTTGTTTCAGGTGAGTCGACTTCTGCCTTGTTTGATTTTAGTATTAGCTCAGAGCTATACAAAAAAATCTTTGAAAGCATAGCTTCTGCGGATTCAAAACTACCAGAGGATGTAAAAAAGCAATTCGGGGCACAACAAATGTTTATGTCCGATATGCTTTGGTGGAAAACAGAGAAAGGCACCATTGACTTTACTAATCAAGGCTTTGAAATAAAAGTAGGCATTGACTATTGAAGGCACTAATTATAACCCAAATCCTGATATCGGGATTTGGGTAATTTCTTATAAAGCCTGATTGATTTCAGGCTTTTTCTTAACCGATGTCACAATTATTAACAATATAGCGACTTAAGCATTTTCATAGCCGTTGTTATGAGGTAAACTATGGAAAAAATTTGCCCCTGTAATAACTAATAAACTCTTAGGAGAAAAACAATAATGAAAATAATTAATAAAATAGCCATTTTGGTATTAATTGCGTCTTTGATGGTTGCATGTAAGCCAAAAGATAAAAAGCCACCAGTCACAACCACCACAAATGATAGACCTGAAGTGGTCGATAAAGGTGCACAAACCAATCCATTAAAATCATTTACATTAGACGATGGTAAAACATACTATGACATCTGTTGTAATGCAGAGGATTTAAACAATTCCGATAGCCTTTTGTCACAACGGGTGATTCTGTTTGCTTATGATCAAGCGACTGTAACAGCGAAATACCGCGATATTATTGCCATTCATGCGCGTTATTTAAGCCAAAACCCATCATCAAAAATGGTACTTGAAGGGCATGCTGATGAACGAGGCACACCAGAATATAACTTAGCATTAGGCGAAAAACGTGCCAATTCAGTGGCAAATTTACTGCGTGCACAAGGCGCATCGGCTGGGCAAATCTCAGTGGTTAGTTTTGGTGAAGAAAAGCCAGTGGCTTTGTGTAATAACGAGTCTTGTTGGTCACAAAACAGAAGGGTTCGTATTGTCTATACGGCAAAATAATCGAACTTTTTAAGTTGAAAAATGTCTAAATATGGACAAAAAACCCGACACTATGTCGGGTTTTTTCATAGCAATATTAGAGACTTTTGCAATTTTTTAATGCGTTTCACGAGTTACGCAAAGGTTTTTTAAATTAATTAATGAAATAATATGAACAAATTTATCACAGCAACGATTTTCTTAAGTCTTATTAATTTTTCTGTACAAGCTAAGAAAATCTCATTACAAGACAGATTGGCAAAACTTGAAAAAATAGTCGCAGAGCAAAGCAGTAATCGCTTTAACTCGGCTGATATTGTTGCGCAAAACCAAGAATTACAGCAACAAATGGCAGAATTGCGTGGCATCATTGAAGAACAAAATCATCAAATTCAGGCACTTAAGGACAAGCAAAAACTCTTGTATGTTGACATAGATTCGCGTTTAGCAGAGTTGGAATTAGCCCCTAGCACTAACACCACTAACACCCAAGGACAGTCACAAGAGGATTTACAAACTTCAGACACAACACCCTTAACGGTAGAAGTGGATGAAAACTACAATAACAGCACAGCAACAACAGATACGGTTGCAACTGAACCAAAACTTTCCACTTACCAAGAGGATTACGACATTGCTTTTGCTCATTTACGTGCAGGTCGTTTTCTTGAATCTGCCCGTGCTTTTGAAGGATTTATTCAAAGACACCCAGAAAATGAACTCACAGCCAATGCCTATTATTGGTTGGGCGAATCCTATTACGTCAAACGCCAATATCCGCAGGCTTTGGCAGCTTTTCAAGCTTTGATAGATAAATTTCCACAAAGTAAAAAATCTGCAGATGCAAGCCTAAAAATTGGCTACTGTTATTATGAAATGGATGATTTAATGCAAGCAGAAAAACACCTAAATAAAGTGGTAAATTCTTATCCCAATTCAAGCATAGCTCGATTGGCGCAGAATCGTTTACGTCAAATGCGACGTGATCATTAGAACAAAATGGAAAAAAACCAACTCAAAATATCTGAAATATTTTATTCTTTACAAGGCGAGTCCACCTATGTTGGTTTACCAACGGTTTTTGTGCGTCTAACGGGTTGTCCATTGCGATGCACGTGGTGCGATACGGAATATGCATTTTCAGGGGGGCAATGGATTGAAATAGATGCCATTATAGAAAAAATAAAATCCTATGGAACACCTTATGTTTGCGTTACTGGTGGCGAGCCGCTATCACAAAAACGCTGCATAAATTTACTAGATAAGCTCGCAGATAATGGCTTTAATGTGTCACTGGAAACATCGGGTGCATTATCCCTGGTAAATGTTAATGATAAGGTGACAATAATTATGGATTTAAAAGCACCAGGCTCTGGAGAGGAGTCTAAAAATGTATACGAAAACATCAATTACATTGATTCCAAAGATCAAATAAAATTTGTTATCAAAGACCGCAAAGATTACCACTGGACTCAAACAATTATCAAGCGTTACAACCTGATAGATAAATGCGAAGTGCTTTTATCGCCTGTGGCAGGAGAAATTAACCCCGCAGATTTAGCCCAGTGGATATTAGATGATAAAATGATGGTTCGTTTTCAATTACAATTACATAAAATACTTTGGCACGACGCCAAAGGCAAATAAAAACACACAAGAATAAGCAATGAAAAAAAAATGCATAGTACTCCTTTCGGGAGGACTTGATTCAACAACATGCTTGGCTGTAGCCAAGGCAGAAGGTTATGAATGTTACACCATGGCAGTGGACTACGGTCAGCGGCACAAGTCTGAGCTTATGGCAGCTCAGCGTGTCTCAACCCACTTTGATGCCAAAGCACATAAAGTCATCAAAATTGACTTGCGAGCCATAGGTGGTTCGGCACTCACGGCAGACATAGATGTGCCAGAACACAATGAAATTGAAGAGAATGACATACCAATCACCTATGTTCCAGCCCGCAACACCATTTTTTTAAGTATAGCTTTGGGTTATGCGGAATCCATTGGTGCTAATGATATGTTTATCGGTGTTAATGCAGTGGATTATTCGGGTTATCCTGATTGCCGCCCAGAATTTATCGAAAGTTTTGAGCAGATGGCAAACTTGGCGACAAAAGCACAGGTCGAAGGGCAAAAATTCACCATTCACACGCCCTTATTGAATATTACAAAAGCAGAAATAATAAAGTTGGGCAAGCGTTTAAATGTGGATTATGGCATTACAGTTTCTTGCTACAACGCAGATGACTTAGGCAGAGCTTGTGGAGAATGCGACTCCTGTTATTACCGCAAACAAGGCTTTGAACAAGCGCAAGTCAAAGACCCAACGAAATACCTGTGATTAAAATTACAGAACTGTATATTTATCCCGTTAAATCTTTAGCAGGAATAAGCATGAAAAAATCAGAGTTATCGCAATTTGGTTTACAGAACGACAGGCGTTGGGTAATTGTTGATAAAGATGGCATGTTTATGAGTCAAAGAACCACGCCAAAGATGGCAACCATCAAAACAGTCATTGAAAACAATCAATTAAGCCTGTCTCACGATGGCGAAGAAATTAAAGTCCCAATAACCACAAGACAAAGCAAAACCATGCAGGTCACTGTTTGGAATGATAGCTTAAAGGCACAAAAAATCAGCCCCAAAATAGATAAGTGGCTATCAGAAATTTTAGGGCAATCTTGTCACTTGGTCTACATGCCAAAGAGCGCAGAACGACAAATAGATAAAGACTTTGCTCAAGACATGCAATACGTCAGTTTTGCCGATGCCTTTCCCATACTACTGGTATCACAAGCCAGTATAGATGATTTAAATAAGCGTTTAGAAAAACCTGTCAATATCAATCGATTTCGCCCGAATATTGTCGTGGATGGTGTTGCCGCATTTGCAGAAGATTCATGGAATGATTTTTCAATAAATAAAATACACTACAGCATGGCAAAACCCTGCTCACGCTGTATCATGCCAAGTATTAATCAAGAAAAAGGCGTGCAAGATAACGTGAAATTATTAGCCGTATTAAATAAATACCGGAAGTTTGATAAAAAGATAAAATTTGGCGTCAATATACTATACAAAGACGCCTTGAAAGTTGATAATCAATGTATAAGCCTAGGAGATGTAATTAATTTAAAATAAATGATAAAATTATAGAAAAACACTTGTCATAAACAAAAACATACCCTAAAATTCGCACCCTCTTGAGATAGTCACATAAACTACTCAAGAAAGTTCTTAATCAAAGAACACTCTAGTACCCATCTAGGGGCCGTTAGCTCAGTTGGTAGAGCAGTGGACTTTTAATCCATTGGTCGAAGGTTCGAATCCTTCACGGCCCACCATTTTTTTGTTGTCCATATCACGCTATAAGTTTCCAATCTCGACGCAAAAAAACATTCACTTATAATAATAAACTCGTGTTTTTTTCACATCGACCTTGAAAACTTCTAACGCAATCTGAACAACAAAAAACAAGTTTTTTTAATTCCAGGCTCAATCCTAAAAAAGAATCATTTATAAAGCACAAACTCATCTTTTAAAGCACTGACCTTGAAAACTTCTAACACAATCTAGCGCACAAAAAACGAGTTTTTTAGTTTCCAATCTCAATCCTAAAAAGCACACACTTATAATACATAAACTCATGTTTCAAAAAAATTGATTTTGAGCATTTCTAACACAATCTAGCGCACAAAAAACGAGTTTTTTAGTTTCCAATCTCAATCCTAAAAAAGCACTCACTTATAACCCTGTAAGGTGGGTTTACCCACCAAAAAAAACGTTGGTTGAAACCGACACTCCGATACGGTGGTTCAAAAGCAATTATCGCACAGCGACACAGTGTACACAGCGAAAATCAAGAGAAAAAGTGCTAACAGTGTAGGATGTGCCCCTTGTGGGTACCCATTTGAGTCTGAATCTAAACCAAGAAAACGAGTTTATTAGTTTCCAATCTCAAACTTTTTGAAACAACCCTGTAAGGTGGGTTTACCCACCAGAAAGTCGTAGGGTGAGCCGTGCCCGCCGAATTTAGAACATAACCGTTAATCGTACACTCATGTCGTATTCCTCTAATAAAATCTAGAGGCGACAACCAGCCATAAGGAGAACCACTGTTTATGCCCTGTTGAGAATAACTCTATATCGAGTACTACGTCCTGCACCCAGAGGTTCTAGTCGTTTTAACCCAACAAGTTTTTTGATGCTTGCTTCAATGGTACGAGGGGGAAATCCAAGAGCTTCAATCGCATCTTTTCTGGAAAACTCTATTTGGGTTATTGATTGAGCCCATTGCCAAAGTGCAAGTTGCTTGACAGAAAGTAGGTGCTCTATTCTATCTCCCTCGATAATGGCTAATGCTTTTGTCGCTTGTCCTCTCACAATCTCAAGGAAAAAACGAACCCACTCGGAAATATCTTCTTTATCACTTTTCCAACTTGATTGGGCTTTGTTTAGGGCAAGGTAATAATCAGCTTTGCGTTGCTCCACCAATCTTTCATGTGAAACCAGACGTGTAAAATTATATCCGTTTTTTAATAATATTAAATTTGTTAGTAAACGGCTGGTTCTACCATTGCCATCTTGAAAAGGATGTATGGCAAGGTATTCAAATATAAAACTGGCAAGGCGAATAAGTGGATGCTTGAAATTTTCCTCATCTGCCCATTTGTTCCATGCCATCAAATCCTGCATTTCCTTGGGTGTCAAATGCGGTGGTGTCGGGTCAAATATCACACCGACAAGTTGACCACTTTGGTCTCTGGCTTCCACTCGATTAGATCCAAACTTATAAATGCCTCTTTGGCGTTGATCCTTATCAGAATATTTCAACATGTCATGGTGTAACTGTAAAATCAAAGATTCACTAAGAACCATACCACTATAAGAATCTAGAATCACTTCGAGTACCTCTATATAACCAGCAACCTCTTGTTCGTCTCTACTTTTGAATTTTTTAATTCTTAAATTTCGATACAACAATTCAACTTCATCATCTGATAGGCGATTGCCTTCAATGCGGTTTGATGCACCACTTGATGTAATAATAACCGATTGTGTTAATCGGTTTATAGTTTGAGGCAGAAGCTTATCGGTTAAACGAATAGTGTTTTTAATTGAATCAATTTCAGATATAATAGCAAAGAACTCTTCGGTTTGTTCAGAGCCAAAGGTCAATCTTTTACTTAATCTGTCATCTTTCCAAGTCATTATTTTATCTCACAAGTTGCCTATGTGAGATAATGTGAGATAATGTGAGAAAAGTCAAGCGAAGTTTTTAACTGTGCTCAAAAAATACGCCATAAAATTCTAGAATAAAGCATAATAAAACACAGCTTGCCCTTCATTACTTCGAATACGGTAACTCAGTAAGGTGGGTTTACCCACCACAAAGTCGTAGGGTGGGCCTGCCCACCGAATTTAGAACACAATCGCGAATCACAACCTATAAAACTAAAAAATATAAAATTCTCTACACATAAACAAATATCTCCTGAAATAAATACTCTAAAAGTAAGATTATTTCTGACAATTACTCAAATAAATTCCCCTCCACTGGAGGGGTGGCCGTAGGTCGGGTTGGTGTAATTACAGATAATAAAAGTATTGTGGTAGGATTTTCCAGATATCTCCTTGAACGTGGGAACAAAAAAATAAAAGGGTAAATAAAATGGGTGTCCCTGCTTATTTATCATTAGGTTAATGCTACCATTTTTATACGAGCTTAATTATTGTTTCTGTCTACCTGTCTGTATATCCAAAGAGGTTTGAACGGCTTTCATGATTCCATAAGGCTTAACTTGCTGAATATCAGGGTACATTGAAAATTCTTTCCCAACCAATGCCTTATAATCTTGCATTATATATTCCTCAACATGTTGAACAGATGTTAGAACACTTTCAACTTCATCGAACAAGCATTGCAAAAATTTTATTTCATAATATTGATATGTAGGCAAAGGGATATTTAATTTAAGTGTATTTATAAATTCTGAATCAATTTTAAATAATTTCCTTTTACCAATTAGCAAAGACTCTGGGATGTGAAGCCCCCAATTGCGATATTGGTTGAAACTTTTTAAAATTGACAAAGTATCTTCGGGCAAACGTGAGATGACTATACCCAAGTTACCTTGATTCTTGTAAAGGATTTTCCTAAAGCGGCGATAGGAAACCGTGTTTTTAGTTTCATCACCAATAATATTAAAAAGGTAAAATAAAACACTTCGTATTTTGTCGCTGATTGACTCATAAAAAGTTGATTCTATAATTTTAGAGTCAGGATTCGAATCAAGTATTGATCCAATTTCACTATGATAGAAAGTTAACCTTTTTTTATATTGAGTTACATCAATTAAGATTTCCATCAGGTAGAAAATATAATCGTCATGACAGTCCAGTTTATATCTCTTCATATTTTGCATAGTGGGTTACATTTGTTTTTAGGAATTAATTGTATCACTAATACTCTATATAGCTACAGCTTTTGTAAATGTATGTATTTATTAATTTTAAAATTATAAAAACAATCGAGGGAAAAGCCTTCCCCTTATTCCAAATAACGTCCTGTCATCTTCCAACAACCCTTATCTGCAGGAACATCCCGCAACACCCCATTTAAAAACTTCGTTAAAAACAAGTCAAAAAAAACTTGTGGCTCTGCCCCGAACGAACCTCAACCACGCTGGTTTTATTTTATTATTTTATTATGCGAATCTTTCGCATTGCATTTGTGCAGAATGGGTGGTTCCCCCAAAGTTGATGTTTGAGCTCTTTCTCCGAACTTCGCCAGTCAGGCAGATTTTCTAAACCGTAGGCAATATGCTTTGCTTAAAATCTTATACTGATTTAATAGACTCTAAAAAAACCATTGAAGAAAATTATAACGGTTGTTATTCAGTATGGTTTTGATACATGGCAGATTACGCCGAAGAACTCGCTGAAAGCACAACAGAAATTCCACAGCATTTAGTGTTTTAAATCGACTATGAAAAAAGGCTCTATGTGAAATGTAGTGGGTAAAGTATAATTATCCCATGAATAGTGAAACATTAATAGGTATGGTACTTGGGTTAAAACCCACCATCTAATTCAGTTCCAACCATGTGAATCAAGTTGTTTGACTAACACAGTTGAGAGTATAGTATAAAGTGTTTAACTTCAACTAGTAGTTCACCCTAAGTGGAAAATATACTCGGACAAGCTAGAACACCTGCCACATTTACAATTCTCATCAGGTAGTCATTAGGGGCAGGGACTTTAGTCCCGTTGTTTAAAAGACGGACTAAAGTCCGAACCCCGCCAGCTTGAAAATCAAAGGGACTTGCTTTTTATTATTCAATACAAGTTTTTTGGTTTTGTGCTTTGGAGTTTTCAATAAGATGGCTCATTCTATTTTGATGGATGTAGCCTATTGGAATAATGAACAATTCAAGAATAAGATTTACTTTTTATGCGTACAATTGAAATTTGATTATCCACTGTATTTCACTTAGAGCCTAAATTATTTGGGCTAAATGTTTGCATTCACCATTCAGGAAGAATATTCTCCCTAAAGACCCTCTTTGAGTATGAATATTTATTAGAAGTTTATTAGAAGTTTATCGGAATCGTGAATTAAGGTTCAGTGTGTTTATTGCTGTAACTGTAAGTCAATATCCATGCTTTCATGTAAAATTCGGATGATTTTAATGTGGTCATTATTTGTCACTAAATAAACAATAAGGTGTGATGCATGATGGTGAATCCTAGTAGGGGGATCAAACTCGAAACGCTCACGGCACATGAGAGGATTATTTGCCAAGACGGAGAAGGCTTGTTCTAGTTTGTGGGTGTAATCAATAGCCTGAGTCGTTCCCCAGTTTTTTGCGGTGTAGTGCCAGATTTCTTCAAGGTCATTTTCAGCGGATTTTTTAAGTGTATATTCAGCCATCAACTTGGCTTTCTTTTAACATCCGCTTAGTAAAAGCATTGATATCAAAGTTTTTAACATCTTCGCTTTCCAATCCTAGAGTGATTGCCTTTTGCATAGATTCAATTTTCTGCTTGCGATCTTGGTCACGGCGAATAAGGTCTCGAACATAATCGCTACTTGTTGAATACTTTCCCTCGTCAATACGTTCTTGTATCCAGGTACGCATTGGTTCAGGGAGTGAAATGTTTAATGTTGCCATGATGATATACCTCCTAAATGTTAAGTATGGCATATATTGGCAAAAATTGCCATAGGAAAATTATAATAGTTACTCATCATTATTAGTAGTTTACGCCGAATAAACTGACCGAAGGTACAACATAAATTTCACGTGGTTGCGGGCTTGCCGATTACCCTTTCGGTATTAACATCTTTACGTGAATCGGCTCGGTTGATTTCAAATCAAACCTAAAAAAGTCGGTTGAAACCGACAATCCAACTCGATGGCTCAAAGGCGATAACTCCGAAAGGTGTTGTGATGGGGTTAATTTTGTTGTTGACTAACACCTTGTTGTAATTGGTGTAAAAATCGCTCGTCTTCTAGTGACCACCATTGGTTGGCAGTATTTTTGCATTCGTTGCCCAGTTCTAGGGCGAGTAAGTGGTTGTCAAGTGCGTGGTAGGCTTTGGCTTTTAAGAGTAAAAAAGGATAGGGAAGTGGGTCGTATTGATTTGACTCTTCAAGTATAGCTAGGGCTTTTTGGGCTTGCTTGTTTTGGATATAATGTTTCGCTAAGGCGTTGTTAATTTCTATGATGGTTTCGCCATCTTCGGATTTTTTTGCCAGTTCTTTGCTGGATAAGAGTAAGGCGATGGCTTGTTCGTATTTATTGGTGAGAAAATAGTATTGAGCGAGTTGTTTGTTTAAGCGTGGCTGCAATCTGACTTCACCAGTTTTATCAATGTGTTGTTGGACTTGCTCAAGAAGCGGTTCAATTTTTTCAATTTTATTTTGGTCTAAATACAAATCCAAAGCCAATAACTTGTTTTTTAGTAAGGCTCTTTTATTGCCAGAGGCTTGGGCAAGCTCTGCATGTTCTTGCAGGTAAAGTTCGGCACGTTTCCATTTTTTTAGGGCTCGGCTTATATCAACAGCGTATTGTTTGGCGATTTGCAACATGGCGTTGTAATTGATTTCGAGTGCAATGTCTTGCATTTTCTGATTCAGCTCCCACGCTTTATCAAAGTTGCCTTGAACCATAAGGACATAAATTAGTTCATTAATGGTTGCGCCTACACCGAGTTTATAGTTCAATGATTGATTAATTACAAGGGCTTGTTCGAGAAATTGTACCGATTTTTTGTACTCTGATTTATGTGTGCTAATGCGCGCCAAAGTGATGTAAATTTTTGCTTCTCCCAATAAATCATCAAGTTTTGAAAACAGTGTTAATGATTTATTCGCCGCTTCTTGAGCTTCTTGAAGCTGCCCTAATTTTTGCAATAAACTGGCTTTTTTCTGATAAACATGGGCTAAAAGCTCAGGGTTTTCACTGTTTCTAAGGTTTTGCTCAAGTGTGTCTAATTCGCTTAATGCTTGCTGGTATTGAGTTAAAATAGCGTAGGTAAAACTTAAATTATAGCGTACTTCATTTAAAGCCAGAAGGTTTTGGTTTTGGTATTTTTTGAGAATATTGAGGTATAACTCTTGTGCTTGTTGGTACTTTCCTTGTGTGTCATAGATGTCACCGCGAAGGGTGGCGATGGCAATTTCGAGTGCTGGTGTTAGCTGTGATTCTGATAAAGTATCAAGAATTGCCAAGGCTTTATCTTGCTTTCCTTGCGCATTTTTAGCGTGTGCTAATTGCAGGTGCGCTATTTTAAAATTAGGGTCTTGTGTTAGGCATAATTGTAGGTATTGTTCGGCTTTATCAATCTCCCCTTTGTTCAGACTGGTTATGCCGCGAAGGTACAGTTCTATGACATGAGAACTTTGTGGAAACAACGACTCCAATTGTTTTATATCGGTTGGATTGCCTGTTGTTTTTGCTAACCATTTACTTGCAGAGAGTAAGGCCCGCGCCAGATTGTATTCGGTAAATGTTTGTTTTAAACGCAGGGTGTTTTTATCAAATACCTGCAATTCCACCGTGCTTAAATTATCCTTCTGAAAGACATGAATATTAACCACTTTAAGATTTGGAGATAAGCGCCATTGGCTATTGATATATTGTTGTCTATCCAAATGTTCGGGTTTGATTTTGTAGTCTTTTAATTGCGCAATATTGGCGTAATTAAAGAGTTGATTGACAAAAGAGCTGGGTGCTTGATTTAACCATTCTTTGTTTTCCAAGTGTGATGATTCGCCATCATTTGATGACATAATAAGCAACAGCGATGGCTCTTGTGGCTCAGGTGATGAAGGCATATAAGTGAAGATAACCCCGAAAATAACAGTCATTAGCACAAGCAATAAAAGCACCTTGGGATGCAGTCGTCTTGTTTGTTTATGAACTTTAGTTTGTTGTTTTTGGCGTAGACTAACTTCTGGAACAAACATTAAGCCTTTGCCATAGACAGTCTTGATGTAACTGTCTTTTTCAACAGAGCTTAAAATTTTGCGTAACTTAGAAATAATTTGGTCGATGGAATTTTCGGTGACGTGTTTACCAGCCCAAAGCGTGTCTAAAATGTCTTTTTTAGTAAACATTTTGTTTGGGTTTTGTAGCAAAAATAACAACAAATCATACTGCAATTTAGTGATGAGCAGTGGTTGATTGTTGGCATAAAGCTCCTTAGTTTCGGTATCTAAGGTAAATTTTAAAAATGAATATTTCATAGGTTTTCAATTATACCCTAATCCCAATAGAGAATCGCGAATTATAGTGCAATCAATTGGTGCGTATAGCAAATTTAAAAAATTCGTCGCCACCTGATTGGTGATAAGTTATTTTTTAGGTTTGCTAGACGTGCTAAGGGGTAGTGCTAGAATCGTGTTTCTCTATCGGGATTTAGGGTTATACAAGAAAGTTATTAGATGTCTTGAAATACCCCTCATTTTTGCTAATCAGAATTAAATCAGGATTATATCAGAATCTAAATGTCCTATTTTGACTATACTGCGTTGGTATTTTATCAATGATGGGAAAACCAATGAATAATTATTTACACAAGTTTAGTTTACTGTTTTTACTTAGTTTTTTATGCCAAAACTCTATGGCAGCAGGAGCCGATGACTTTGTTATTCAAGTCAAAACTGACTTTCCAGGCACTTCGGCTAATAATGAATTTACCATTCAAACACTAGGTGCAGGTTACAACTACAACGTGGACTGTGACTTCGATGGTACTTTTGAGGCCACCGCCCAAACTGGAGATTATGTTTGTGTCTATGGCAGCCCAGGTATAAAAATTATTCGCATTGAGGAAAACAATGGCGATGGCACAGGATTTCCTCGGATTTATTACAACAACACAGGTGATCATCGAAAGCTTACAGACATCATCCAATGGGGAACTGGTAAATGGACCAGCATGGGATCCGCCTTTAGAGGGGCGATAAACATGACGGTTTCTGCTGGAGATGTTCCAAATTTATCTAATGTTACTAATCTAGCCAGTATGTTTCGTTTTGCATTTCTTGCCAACCCTGATACGACAAACTGGGATGTTTCCAATGTCACCACCATGCACAGCATGTTTCGCAGTGCCAGTGCAGCCAATCCCAATACCAGCAATTGGGACACTTCCAACGTTACGGTTATGACCGATATGTTTAGAAATGCCACCGCTGCCAATCCCGATGTCTCTGGTTGGGATATTACTCAAGTCACCGATATGAGTTTGATGTTTGCCAATGTGACTTTGCCAACGGTAGATTACGATGCCATGTTAATCCACTTTGACAGTCAAAATGTCAAACCTTCTGTTGTTTTTGATGGTGGCAATAGCCAATACTGCAATATTCCAGCCCAAAATGCCAGAGCGAGTTTAATTGCCAATAAAAGTTGGAGCATCGTTGATGGCAATCAATGTGCCAATAGCGATCCATTAAATGATTTTGTATTTACTGTCACCACCAATTTCAGTGGTTCACCCACCGATGCCACTTTTACTATCCCTACCTTTGGTACAGGCTATAAATACAGTGTCGATTGCAATAATGATGGAACCCTAGAAGCTGTTGGTGTGACAACGAGTTATGTTTGTGATTATTCTGCACTGGGCGGAGTCGGAACTTACACCATAAGAATTAAGGATGCTTTGGGAGATAAAACAGGCTATCCTCGCTTCGATTTGTTTTATGCGAGCACTGAAAAGGACGAAGTCATTGATATTGCGCAATGGGGAACAGGTGTTTGGACAAGCATGGAGAGTGCCTTTAGACAAGCCACCAACCTGCAAATCTCAGCAACAGATGCACCTGACTTATCGCAAGTAACCAGCTTGCAAAACACGTTTAGACTGGCACAGGCATTAACAACTGTTGGTAGCAATTGGGACACTTCTAATATTACCGACATGAGTGGAATGTTCTCTTATGCTTTTCAAGCACAACCACAAACCAGTAGTTGGGACACAAGCAATGTCACGAATATGGCAGCCATGTTTGCAGAAGCTAATTCAGCACAACCCGACACAAGTAATTGGAACACCGCCAAGGTACAATTGATGACAGATATGTTTACAAAAGCCTATTTAGCCAATCCAGATACCAGTGGCTGGGATATAAGTTTAGTCACCGACATGACTCAAATGTTTGCTGAGGTCACGCTGCCAACAGCCGATTACGATGCTCTATTGAGTGGATTTAATGGTCAAGTCACACAATTTGGAGTAGTTTTTAGTGGCGGCAACTCAAAATATTGTGATGTTGCGGCTCATGATGGGTTAATTAATACCCATGGCTGGGCCATTACTGATGGTGGTTTGGATCCTAATTGCCCTGGACCTGCTGATAACTTTGTTTTTGTGGTTAAAACCGATAACTTAGGTAGCTCAAGTGATACCCAGTTCACCATTCCGACCAATGGAGCAGGCTACAATTATAATGTTGATTGCGATGATGACAATCCTGGGATTAATACTGCCAGTGCCCAAACAGGCAATTACACCTGTAATTATGCCGTTGCAGGTACTTACACCATTAGAATTTCGGATAATGTCGGTGATAAGACAGGATTTCCACGTATTTATTTTAATAACCAACTTGACAGACAAAAAATAATTGAACTCAAACAATGGGGCAAAGGAATTTGGACATCTATGGCTGCCGCCTTTTATGGTGCAGAGAATATGATTGTCTCAGCAACAGATGTCCCCAACTTATCTCAAGTAAGCAATGCTGTTAGCATGTTTCTATTTGCAAGTATTGCCAACCCCAATACCACAAACTGGGATGTCTCAAACATTCAATACATGACATCTATGTTTAGAGATGCAACGGCTGCCAGCCCCGATACAAGCCAGTGGACAACCAACAGCCTTGCCCAAACAACCTTTATGTTTTTGGGTGCCACCTCAGCCAACCCAGATGTCAGCAACTGGAACACAAGCAATATTGTGGATATGCGTGGCATGTTTTCTGGAGCGACCTCAGCCAACCCAGATGTCAGCAACTGGAACACAAGCAATATTGTGGATATGCGTGGCATGTTTTCTGGAGCGACCTCAGCCACGCCTGATATGAGTAATTGGGATATTACGGGCATTAGCGTTCCCAATTCAATGGAATCGATGTTTCAAGGCGTGACTCTGCCAACCGCACTATACGACGCTGCACTGGCTAATTTTGACTCACAAGTCACCGCTAATGGCATAGTATTTGATGGCGGAAATTCCCAATACTGCAATGTTGCCGCGCATGATGGTTTAATTAATACCCATGGTTGGACCATTACTGATGGTGGTTTGGATCCTAATTGCCCTGGTCCTGCTGATAACTTTGTTTTTGTGGTTAAAACCGATAACTTAGGTAGCTCAAGTGATGCCCAGTTCACCATTCCGACCAATGGAGTAGGCTACAATTACAATGTTGATTGCGATGATGACAATCCTGGGATTAACACTGCCAGTGCTCAAACAGGCAATTACACCTGCAATTATGCGTCTGCAGGCACTTATACCATTAGAATTTCGGATAATGTCGGTGATAAGACAGGATTTCCACGTATTTATTTTAATGCAGAATTTGATTACCGTAAAATAATAGAACTCAAACAATGGGGCAACGGAATTTGGACAAATATGGCATCAGCCTTTTATAATGCCAGCAACATGATTATCACAGCAACGGATTTTCCTGATTTATCTCAAGTGAGCAATGCCATTAACATGTTTTCTGGAGCAAGCCTTGCCAATCCCAATACCACAAACTGGGATGTTTCAAACATTCAATTCATGCAATCCATGTTTAGAGATGCAGTCGTTGCCAATCCCGATACAAGCCAATGGAACACCAGCAGTTTGACCAATACCTTTTCCATGTTTAATGGTGCAATTATCGCCAACCCAAATGTGCAAAGCTGGGATGTTAGTAATGTAACAAACATGAGTTTAATGTTTCAGGGCGTAACCTTGCCTATATCAAGTTACGATGCATTGCTCAATCACTTTAATTCTCAAGCCGTTATTTCGGGCATTGCCTTCTCAGGTGGTAACTCAACCTATTGCAATGTTACCGCTCATGATGGTTTAGAAAGCACCCATGGCTGGACTATTACTGATGGTGGACTTGACCCAAGTTGTCCTGGAGCAAGTGAAGATATATTTGCCGATGGCTTTGAGGCGGTGATTATTTTTAAAGCAGCGGTTAGTCAGTTTAATTACGATTTCTCTGAAGTATCGATAGATGACATGGATGAAACACCTTTATTGATTGCCAAAGGTTTAGACGATAATAAACAAAGCGTTATCCAAATTTACCTGCGCAATGACCTCGGGCAATTGCAAATTCGCATGGATAACTACGATAATAAAACACAATTGTGGAAAATAGGACAATGGCAGTCAATTGATAATAAGCAATTAACAACCATCAGTTGGTAATAATCAATGAAAAAATAATCGGGCACTTTTAAAAGTGCCCTTTTTGGTTCAGGCATTAATGTTGCACCTCGTTCCCACGTTCAGCGAGGCAACGAGCCTCAACGAGGTTTTAACTCGGCTGACCACAAGAGGCGCACTTCACGCCTTAAATTTTTGGGGAAAAGGATAAGCCACCTTTTTTATTACTTCTCTTGTTAAAACTAGGGTGGTTCTATTCTTCTAAAAATTATTAGAGACTTTTACACAACTTGTGGAACGCGTTAAAAAGTTGTAAAAAGCTCCACTCATCGTTAAAAAATAGTCAAAAACATTGAAGCCTTAAGTGTGCTGAATAAAGCAAAGCTAATTTATCATGAAGGGAGAAGGGCTCAAAATTAAAAATTATATGAGCAAATAACGGCAGATTTAAAACAAAAACAGTAATTTTCTCTGCATCAATGGTTCTTTTGATGTACTATTATTCCGAAGGGTTAATATTTAACAAAAATTTTAAGTAATGGGGATAACTTACTTGTATGATGTACCAAATTGATAAAATTTCTTACGATTATTCACAAGGGTTGATTCTTAAAAATGGTGAGGAAATAAAGCTAACCAATAAGCAAAAAGATTTGCTTAACTATTTTATTGATAACCCTAAAAAGATACTTTCCAAACAAAAAATTATGGAAGAAGTTTGGGGGCGGATTATTACGGAAAATTCAGTCGATCAATTTATCTCCACTTTGCGTGGATACCTAGAAGAAAACCCATCAAAACCCGAAATACTGGTGACTCATTTTGGAAAGGGCATGAGTTTTGAGGGTGCGATTAAAAAGGTTAAACCTCTCCAGACACCTAAGGCTGCAGTTAATCAACTAATCTTACTGTTTTTGAGTGTTAGTATTATTGTTGTGAGCTATTTTTTCTTCAGTTCTGTATTCGTTGAGGATAAAAAATCACCAATCGATTCGGCTCAAGCTTCTCCTAACCGCATGTTATTTATTACCGATATTAATAACTCGACTAATGATTACAATCAAAACTCAGCAACTCAACAGCTTATTTCTGAACTTTTAAGGCTTTCAAATGGTGCGGATGTTGTCGATACCAGCCGATTTATGGGAACAGAAAAGAAGCAAGAGCTGACCAAACAAATGTGGCAATTAAACCCCAATTTAAAATTAGTCAAAACGCAATTGCAACTAAGTGATAAAGAATACGTCTTAAGCATTGAAGTGAGTAATGGGCTCAATCCTGCAAAAAAGCAACATTTCCGCTCGCCCGATATCCACAAAATAGTTTTGGATGCAGCCAATTACTTAGCCAAAGAAAATTCACAAAACGGTGCTTTTGATACGGATTTATTAACTCTGTTACCAGAAGATAAGTATCTAGTAGAAACGTATATGCGAGGATTTTCCTTTACCAATAAAGGAGAAACAGCAAAAGCAATCGAGTACTTTAATTTATGTTTACAAGAAAAGCCAGACTTTCATCTGGCTCGTCTAAGTTTAGCAAAGGCCTTAAGAAGACACAGTCAATACGATGAGAGTATTGCTCAGTTGGAAGCATTGCGATCCGTTAACTTGAATGAAAGTTTAACTTTGGTTGTGGACAGTGAGTTTGCAGCTGTTGAGCTGCTGCGAGGTCATTTGAGCGAAGCCAAGTCCTTGTTTGAGAAAATCATCAGTAATTATCCTTTGACCTATCGGCTTTATCCCGCTTACATGAATTTGGCAGCAACGGATTATAGGATGGGAAATTATGATCAGGCACTCGAAAGATTAAAGGTGTTGGAAAAAACCATTAATGAGAAAACACATCCCGAAGATGCGGCATTGATTTTTAATACCATGAGTGCGGTTTATTTGTATCAAAAACAGTTAGATGAGTCTTTCAAATACATTAACAAAAGTTATGAACTTTTTAAAAAAATAGGTGATTTGCAAAGAGAAGGCCTGTCTTTAGCTCGGTTATCTATTTATTATTTCATGATTGGTGATTTGCAAAAGGCGGAAATTCACATAAGGCAGTCCTATGATATTGCTAACCAATTGGGTAATAAACGCAGCCAACAAGCCGCTTTAAATCACATGGTAGAATTTAAACTTATTGAGGGTAAGTTTGATGAAGCATCCAAACTTAATGTGGACTTAACGCATGTTGCCAACGAAATACATTCTCTGCCAGGTCAGACTCGAGCGGCACAATGGGATAGCTTAATCGCGATAGAAAAAAAGCAATTCGATAAGGCACAACGTTCTATTTCACAACACTGGCAATTAGCACAAACAAGTCAGTCCAAACCATCAATCAACACTAACCTGATTTTACAATTGCAATTAGCTCTTGCACAAAAAAACTGGAAAATGTCCGATGATTTAATTCAAAAGTTGTTGAAGTTAGAAGATAAAGATTTTTTGACCTCCAGTTTTATTCCCTTATACATTGAATATTTATCAAGGCAGGGATTTAAGACTCGGTTATTTAATGTAATAGAAGAACAGAAAAAAAAGACTGATGTATATAAAGATAAAATTCTACTACAAAAGCTCGCCATCAGTCTTGCTGAAGAACACCTAAAAGATAACCCGAAAAAATCCATTGAGCTATTAAAAAACCTTATGGTTAATGACCTCATTAAATACCCTTATTATTCGGTGCTGGCAGAAGGGTATTACCAAACGGGTGATTTTATGAGTGCCTTAGTACAAATGGAAAAAGCCAAAAAAAGTTATAACCAAAGATGGAATCAAGAATTACAAGAGTTGTACAATAAAATAAGGATAGCGGTAAAAGCGCAACATAATTAACCCTGCTTAGTATCGTTTCAACCCTGCGGAATAATTCAGCAGGGTTGATATAATGCAGATTTGGTGCTATTCAAACCCACTAATAAAGAAAAAATCAGATTTTGGAATAAGCACAAAATCTTTATTTATCGCATCTTGTTGTGCCGCCAAAACAATTGGTTGTGCATCTTGGTAGTTGCAACTGCCCGAATAACAGGGTTTGTCGCCATAAACTGCGTCAATTAACACTTCAAAACTTGTGGTTGTTAAATAATAAGTATCAGCAGGAAGCCCTGCGGTTTTGTAATATCCCAATTCATCGGTTGTGTAGCTGCCATAATATATCCCTGCTTGGTTGTAAACATTAACTTGCACCTGCCCAATGGGTGCTGCCAAAACGTCATCGATTATTTTTCCGCTGATACTAGCTCCTTTTGCCAGTTGGATATTTAATGGTGCACTCACGGTTTTATTAGCAGCAAGTACGATGGGCGTACCAGAGATAATGTCACAGCCATTGGCTGGGCAAATCATGCTATCGTACAAAATATCAAGCCAACCATTGCCTGCAGTCGTCCTGTAACCTAAAAATGGTAATCGGTGACCGTTGTTGGTCACTGCATAATACGTTCCTGCGGGCAAACCATTGACTGTGAAGCTTCCTATGGGAGCAGTGCTGCCGTCACTGGTGGTTGCCCAATTGGCAAATTTAACCGTTCCATCTCCCATATCTTTGTAAACCAAAACATGCACATCAGGAATAGGATTGCCCGTACCCACTTCGGTAAGTGTTCCTGAAAAGGATAGCCCCGTATCCAAAACGAAATCAATATTGGGCGTCACATTGTCAGCCGTTACATTGACATCGGCTGTGGTTAAATCGCACGCCAAACCCGAACAAATAACGTCATTGTATTTTTCATTTACATAGGGTTGGGTCAAAACTCCCACAAAAAGATTGCCGGTGCGCACGGCATAATCGCCAGGTGGTAAAGCTCTTGCCGACAGATATGTCCCATCTTGTTTCACGTATGCCCCACCTACCACTACATTATTGGCATCGATAAATTGCACCTGCACATTAGCATCAGTAATAGGCAAACCCGTTGCTGCACTGGTAATTGTTCCTGAAATTTTACCGCCTTTTTCTAGCAAGAAATCAATATTGGGCGTGTCTTGTTTAGCTCTAACGATAACAGGGCTTCCAAGAGAACGTGTGCAACCAGACCAATAACAAGGCGTGTTGTTATACACTTCTCGTCTATAGAAATCTCTTCCAAGATCTCCGCCTTGTACATAATAATTGCCAGGCAATAAACCACCAAAAATATAATCTCCCGTTGCAGACGGGTCGTAGTTGCTTCCCAAAACATAGCGTGTGAAGAGTAAATTATTCAATTCATCAAAAACCAAGAAGTAGCCAAACTCAGCCATGGGGTTGCCAGTAACAGCATCCACTATTTTGCCAGATATTGAGCCACCATAGTTGAGATTAAAGTTGATATTGCTGATGCTATTGTAGGTATCAATAATCAAATCATCCCCTTGTCCTTGTATTGCCAAATCGGAACAATCATTGCACTGAATATTGGGATACAGTTGCGGGATATGGAAGTTTGTAGCACTTTGTGTACTGGCTTCTAGGTAAATTTTGTAAGTGCCATTGGGGATCGCATCAATGGTATAAGCTCCTGTAACGGAATCAAAAATAGCGGTATAAGATTGATAATCTGAACCATCCACATTATATAAGATTGCTATTAATGTTGTTACCCCAACACTACTATCAGCATCCTTGATATAACCCGATACTTTCCCTCCCAGACGTGTTGAAATATCAATTCCTGTTACTGCTTCATCAACCCCAACTGTGATATAGTGGTCAGAAGCTACAGAGCCAAGATAACATCCTGAACACAATTGCGGACCTCCACTGGTTGCATTTGCCCAAATATATCTTAGATAACCCCCGCCTCTTGAATAAAGAACATAATCACCTGCTGTTAAATTCGTGAAGGTGTAATTTCCAGAGGCATCGGTTTCAACATTGGCAATAGGTGCACCCAAAGACAATGCATTGACCAATCGAATCTTTTGAAACTCTATTGGGTCGCCATTTTCATCGGTAACTTGACCACTGATACTGCCCATTCCTGCGTTGATGCTTTTAACATTTTTAACAGCACTTGAATTAAATGCCTCTTGTTGTAATTGTTGATTTTTTAAATCAAATTGTTGTTGAGTGATTAGGCCTTCATCTAATAACTCATCTAACATTTTAATGTCAACAATTGCTGCATTGGCTTGATAAAAAGAAAACAACATCAATAATCCTGATAGTATCAGTAGAGTGTGTGTTTTTATTTTAATCTTCTTTTTTTGGTTGCTATTTATTGTCATGTTATTTTCTCCTATTGTTTTTTAACTTATTCAAATCCATCTACAAACATTATTTCAGGTTGAATTAAAATAGCTACCCCATCTCCTGCCGCTCCTGCACTATTGTTGCTGGTTTGCGGATCAAATTCATCAGAATAAGTGGTGGCTACTAATCCAAAAGGTCCTTCTGAGTCAATTCTATAAACGAGTGTAATATTTTCAACTGAAAATGGCTCAAATTCACTGATAATACAAGTGACAGTAGAACATAAGTTACCAACTGCAAAACTAAGAGTTAAGTTTTGCGTAAATGCCCTAATATCAAAATTGTGTGCTAAATTGGGTCCACTATTTCTTGAATGCAATTGATACTCCACATCTTGTCCAACATAATATGGACCTGGTGTAATTAGGTTCAAAGAAACAGCCACATCAGCAGATGCTACAATAGCGCTAGAGAATGTTGCCAAATTGTCTGTAATATTTGTATCCGATTGTCCTGAAGTGACTAATATTGAATGAGTGAAAGTTTCACTTGATGAGGCAATAATTGGAGCAAAGTACTTTGCTGTAATGTGTCTTGTTGTGTTTGCTGCCATATCGGGTAACAGGCAGGGATAACCAATACTACAAAAATCTATTTCAATAAATTCTGCTCCACTAAATTCTGGCCATAACTTAATGTTGGAAGCTGGCTCATTACCAGTACTTATGGTTATATCAAACTCTAGATATTGATAAGAATGATAAGGTGGGGCTTGTAATAAAGTCATACTCACAGATATATCAGTATCGGTAACTGCTCCATTATTTAATTGATTATCAAGATTGTTGTCTAAATTAATATCTGTTTGGGCTGAACTTACCGTTCCTTGTGCATCAAATTGAGATGCAGTGATTTGTGTTGAAACTGTTATTACTTTTGATGTGCTATTTCCTAGTGCATTAAAGAAACAATTTTGACCTGCAAAAGAGTCACAACCTGTAAAGTTGATATTCGTTAAGTTGGTTGGATTAAAATGAAAACCAACACTTGTTGCTGTAGCAGAACCATAGTTAGTAACTGTTGCAAGGTATTTAACTGTTTGCCCTATAAAATAAGGTGGGAATGTGATGGGGTGCATTTCAATGCCCAAGTCAGCTCCTGCAGTTAGTGGAGAGAATTCATAAAAGTCAGTGTTGTTGCTTGTTATATTGTCGGTAAAAGTAGAATCGCTTGTTGAGTTAATGTCTAATGTTATCGAGAAATTTGATTGTGAGCCAGATAAATTTAAGACAATAGGTATTTCTATTTCTTGTAATGGCTGTAAAACAGGGATTATACAAGGAAATGAGCTACAAAATAATGAATTGGTTGAATTAAAAAAAGCATTGTTAAGGGCTAAGTCAACTTTGACATCATCTGCCACTCGCAAGCTATTATTCGTAATAATCGCCCTGTAAATAATTTGTTGGCCTTTAACATAAGGTGGAGATTGTTCAATACTGTGGGTTATTTCTAAGTCAACAAACCCAGTTGCTTCATAGGCTCCAACATCACAAGATCCATCTCGGTCCTCACCTCTTTGGTCCGTTGGCAAACAAAAACTTGAGTCTCCAGCATTAATTGCAAGAGAGTCATGTCGTAGAGCCACTGTTTCAGTAAACCCGCCATTGTCTGCTAGAAATAATGGTTCATCTGGACCATTTAAATTGATGAAGCCACCTCCTACACATGGGTGACTACTAACACTCATATTTTGAGATGCAAATATTATATTATCGGTAACTTGACAATAGTGATTAAATATAGAATTTGTAACTGACGTAATGATAGAACTATAATCGATTAATATTGGAGCTGTAGTGGTTAAATGATTAATTTCAACTGTTGAAAAGTTATAGATATTTAGCATCTTTTCAAATTGATTTACAGGTGACTTTACAATAGTTGAGTTTATTAATACCAAGTTAGATTGTTTTGCATATATGCCACTGTAAGTCTCTGTTATTAAACTTCTATCAAATATTAAACTTCCTGCATCAATATACATACTTGCACCTATATTATTGACAATCCATTCTTCATTACCTTCACCGCGATGCTTGCTTTTAGATTGATTTGATGCAAATTTGCTTTGGGTAATTTCAAGTGTTGAATTTTTAGCCCATATAGACCCTCCCTCAGAGTCAACCAATTCTATACGTGAATTACTATAATATGCAGTATTATTCAAAAATCTAGTATTGGTAGCGAATAGTCTAGCATTGGTCATATAAATTCCACCACCGCGTGATGTGTTACTTTGATTATTATCTATATATGAATCAAGCAGGGTAACTGTGGCATCAGTTATTTTCATCGCAGCACCACCACTAACAGCAATTACAGAGTTAAGCCAACCTTCTGTTAACTGTACCCGCTGTAATGTTAAATTCGTTTCATTTCCAGTAACTTTCATAATGCGGTGATTATCATTTCCCCTAATGGTGAGTAATCCTGTAGAAGTTTGAGTACTAATTGTCATATCTGAACTAATCGTAGGTAAAGTTGAGCTAAGGGTAATATCCCAAAAATCCGGAGATATCAAAAAATCATATCCAGAACCCGCGGAGCAATTACCCCTGGGAGCATCTGCATTGGCGCTTCTTATTGCATCTTGCAAAGTACATCCATTGGGCCCAAAGTTAATGGTTGCAGCTTGGGTTGCTTGCAAAAAAAGCAATGCCAAAAAAGTTAATAAATATATTCTATTTTTCATTATGTTTCTCCGTTAATTCAACTATTCAAAGCTATTTTCAAAGACAAAATCTGAGATATTATCAAACACATAGGCAGCTCCAGATTGTTCAGATAAATTATTATCAACACCATTGACTCCAGTACTACTGCCATCTTCATCTCTTGTTCCGACAACAACTGAATTATTTGACAACGAGACTGACAAGCCAAAGTAGTCAAAAGCTCCCGTGTTAAATGGTTTTATATAGGTTTGCTGTTGCCAATTATTGTCTATAAAAGCAAAGACATAGGCAGCACCTGACTTGTTAGAAGAATTATTGTTTTCATCTCCATTAATGCCTGTAGCACTACTCCTCTCTCCACGTGCTGCGACTACGATCACCTTATTTCCAACACTAACTGCTGAGCCAAAAAAATCATTGTCGCCAGAATTAGAAGCTTTCAAATACGCTTGTTGACTCCAAGTATTGTTGATTGCTTTTGTAAATACATATACAGCTCCAGAAGCATTCAAAGAGTTGTCGCTTTCATCGCCATTAACACCCGTGGCATTACTATCCTCATTAATCGAACCAACTACGATGGTATTATTAATTACTGCAACATCTTTCCCAAAAGAGTCATCACTCTGCGAATTTGATGATTTTAAATATTCCTTAAAAACCCATGACCCTCCATCTAACTGATAAACATATACAGCTCCTGAGTTTACAGCCGAGTTATTATTTTGGTTGCCTCCTATGCCCTGGGCGATACTATCTTCCTTAAATGCACCAACAACAAGCAAACCATCAGATAGTGCCAACGAAGAACCAAATTCATCATCAATATCAGTATTTGATGCTTTAATATAGTGAATGAATTCCCAGTTTCCAGAAATTAACTGATATAGATATACAGCCCCAGAATTACTGGCATCATTGTTAATTTGATTGCCATCGACACCAGTGGAGTCACTGTCTTCGCCTGTTGCACTAATAGCAATATAGTTACCATAAATAGCTACGGAATCGCCAAAATTATCACTGTTATCAGTATTTGATGCTTTGATATAGGCCGTTTGCATCCAATCCCCAGCTATTCTATTGAAAACATAAACTGCACCAGAGGCCGACGCCAGGTCGTTGTTTTGATCACCGTCCACCAAGGTTGCATTACTGTCTTCAAGTCTTGCACCTATTACCATAGTATCTTGATATATAGCAACCGAATAGCCAAACCAATCATTGGTAGATGAATTTGAAGATTTTATATAAGAGTCAAAAACCCAGTTCCCATCAATCCGATTATAGATATAAACCGCACCAGAATTAACGGCAGCATTGTTCAACTGATCACCATTTACACCTGAAGAATTGCTGTCTTCAAGGTGCCCTCCAACAACCAAAGTATCCCCGAAAATAGCTACATCATTACCAAAATAATCAATACTATCAGTATTCGATGCTTTGATATACGCTTGTTGAGAACTTATGGCTATTTGATTTTCTATGTTTTGCCATTGTGTTTCATCAATACTTATTGAATTAGGTGCTGCGTTGAGAGTTTGTCCTATTAATATGATAACTATAAATAATAATTGTTTCATTTTTATTCCTGTTTTACGTGTGTTGTAAAATATAATTTTGGCATTATTCAAAACTACCAATAATGAGACTGGCAATGATGAATACACTGCTCCTGTTGTGTGAAATTTTATAAATCATCTTCATCAATCATCTGTATCAATGAGGGTTTAGCCACAGGACTTAAGTATCTAGAGTTCTGTGGCAAAAAAATATCTCTTTAATATATTAAGACCATAATTGGACCACTTGAAACTGCACCAGTAGAGGAAGTAAAGCGGTTACATAATAATTTCTTAGAATTAGTTGCATGGAAGCCACAAGATACAGCTCTATTTCCAGTGGCAGATCTTGCTGAGGCTTGAAAATAGCGTGTATTAATATCTGTAGGAAATGTTATGGTGCATGTTCCTGCTCCTGATGAAGATATAGTAATTCCACCTGGAGGGCTTGCTATTCCAGTATAAGAAGATAAAATACTAGGTGAAGAACCGCAACCCGCAGATACCATATATTTCATCATTCCATTGGCATTGGCAAAAGAGGTGACATTTGTACCAATGTAAGTTGTACTCGAGTTAACTCTGAATTTTGTATTACCATCAATGCGAAATTGTACTGCATCCTGAGCTCCTTGTGCTTCAACTTGTAATTTCGCACCTGGAGTTACATTATCACCAATACCAACGTTACCATCAGCATTTATTGAAAATTTCTTTTGAAAGCCAACATCGACTCTAAAAGGATCATTCCCAATAACTGAATTCAGATGTAATCTTGCTTGAGGGTTAACAATTCTTATGCCAACATCGCCATTACTTTTGATACGAAACATCCCAACCCCTGTGCTGTCAGTGACTTCTACAGGGTCTATAGCGGCATTGCTTTGTTTTACTTGGAAACTAAAACCAGAATTGACTACACCAATCCCAACTTTTCCTATATAACTTATGCTCGATCCATTGTTTGTCCACGGTGTGTTAATACTTAAAGCACTAGCGACCCAATTGCTGCCATCAAACTGCAAGACATCATTGGCGTTAGCGCCATTAGGAGCAAGAAATTCTGCTTGCACAGCATAAGGGACAGCATTTATTCGTTGACGTGGTGGATTTAGGGATGTATAGGATGAAATGCCAATGATGCTAGCAGCTTGCCTAAATGAGACTGATAGCCACAAATCATCTCCATCAAAATTCATATTGCCAAAATCCAACTCTTGAATCGTAAATAAACCATTAGTTACCTGAACATCAAACACTTCCAGTGCATTATTAACTTGACCTGTATTTTCTGGATGAAGCCCGAAAAAGATATCATATAATCCATTAGCAGGAACACCGCCATCCGTTAAAAATCCTTGATAAGTAAATGCTGAACCTACTGGTGCTGCCTGACTTTTGATTGAGTAAAGTCCTAGACTTAGAATGAGTATTGCTATTATTAAGTTTTTCATGTGATTCTCCCCTGGTTATTCAAAACCGTTTGTAAAAATTAGTTCATTAGGTGTGTTTGTTGATTGTGACCAAAACCCACCTGTTAAAGTGTAACTTCCTCCATTCATGGCATTACTGGCATCAACTTGCCCAATGCTGGAAGAAAGCTGATAGCTTCCTCCAGTCATTGTTGAGCCACCACTATTTATGGTGTACTTCTCTAGTGCAAATTGAGCAATAACTTGGCTGGATACCATGAATAGCACTAATAAGAGTATTTCTTTTTTAACCCTCATGCCTTTTTTTAAACTATCTGTGTAGTTTTGTTTTTTCATTATGTTTTCCCCATAATTCTGTATGTGTGCCTTAAGTGTAGGGAATTAGGAAATTGGAGTTCTGAAAAAGTTATGAAAAATTTCTGAATTTTTTAAAAAAGTCATGAATTAATTCTGACTGAAATATGACTAAGGACGATAAAAACCTTTGATTACAAGGCTTTTGTAATAAATGTTTAGTAAAATAAATTTAAATATTTTTTTTGAAAAAAAACTAAACGGATGCGATATTGGCTAAATATTTCTTTACTAAAGCAGAATAATTGCCTTTATCCACCAAAAAAGCATCGTGTCCTTGGATGGAATTGGTTATTTTAAGCTCTGTTAGGCACACTTTTTGATTGAAAAGTGTGGCAATTTCTTTTTGTTGCTCGGGTGGGAATAAAAAATCTGTTTTTGCACCAATTACTAAAGCGGAGTCCATTTGTACTTTTTCAAATGGATTGTGGAGGTCGGTGTGATGAAAATCAAAAGCATCAAACCAATCCATTGCACGAGATAAGTAAATATAACTGACGGGATCAAATTGATGAACAAATTTTTCGGCATGGTACTCTAAATAACTTTCGACAGGAAACTCAATACCAAAGGGTTTGTTTGGGCGTTGTCGCAATGAGCGTGGGAAACGTTCTTTCCATTCTTGAGCAGAGCGGTAAGATAACATGCCTATTTTTCGGGCTTGTTTCATTCCTTGAGTGGGCCATTGTTCGCTGGAATAATTGCCATTCTGGAAATTGACATCATTGAGTATTGCCTCGCGTTGTAAAGAACGAATAGCAGTACTAAAGGGTTCTGAATAACACCCTGCTGCAATATTAATCATGTGTTTAGTGGCTTTTGGGTGTTGCAGGATTAATGCCAGTGCACTCATGCCACCCATGGATGGACCCACAACACATGCCAATTGTTTAATGCCAAGTGCTTGCACCACTTCAAAAGAGGAGTTGGCAATGTCTTCTAAGGTTAATTCTGGAAATGTGAATTTATAGGGTTGTTTTGTTATTGGTTCGGGCGAACAAGGTCCAGTAGAACCTTTGCACGAACCCAAAGAACTTACGCATATAACAAACCATTTACTGGTATCAATGGCTTTTCCTACACCTAGCATGTATTCCCACCAACCATCTAAGTCACTTTCATCGTGACTGGCAGCATGAGAATCAGCCGACAAACCCGTTAAAATCAAAATCGCGTTGTCTTTTTTCTCATTTAACTCACCCCATGTTTCATAAGCAAGGGTTGCTCCATCAAGGATTGCTCCATGTCGCATGGTAAAGTTATTTAGCTTGTATAGGTTTAAATGACGTGCCATAAATTTATTCTCAAATAAAAAAGCGACTATGAGTCGCTTTTTAATAGGTCACCATTCTAAATCAAATTAGGTTGTATTTCTATACCTTCTTACCCAAATTGATAGCGCAATGAAAACAGCAGCAAAAATAATGCCGTAAATTATTTCCACATGCATGATAGAAGCTTTTAAGTTGGAAGCTATGTCATTAAGGCTCATGCCATTATCGCCTAGACTGATGTGGTGGACTCCGTTGCTAACACTTGAACCATAAGGAAGAGCTGCAAACATAAAGTATTTGGCAGGCCACTTAAACATATCCACTTGAACAAAGTTCATGCGAGTCACCACATTTAAGAAGTACCAGGCAACGGCGACCAGTAATGGAATAAAGATAGCAAACAAGAATGGTCTGCGTTTGGACCATGATGAACTAAACATCAGCCAGCCATAGATTGGCAATGCCCATAACATTTGCGTTAAAGCCCCCATCAACATGATTAGGGTGATTTTACCAATGTTGGCTGGAACCCACACTAGAGACCAGGGATTTTGACCGTGAAACAGTAACAGAATACTGGTTAAGACCAAATTGGCTATGCTGTATAAAACAAAAATAGCGGTAAAGACCAATGGCACAAATATCATAGCAGTTATTAATTTAGATAAGACTGTCTCAGAATCAGAAATGGGTAAGGATTTCCAAAACTGGATGCTGCCATCTTTTCTGTCATCAAAAAGAGAGCCTAAGATAAAGAAAAACAAGACAATATATAAGACAAACAAGAATAAGGTTGAAGTTGAAATAAGTTGCACATCCCAAAAAGTGCTCAGTTGTGTTTCAGATAATTTGTGCAATTCATTAATGCCTTTATCGACAAACTCTGTAGAGCCAGTCTTGCTCGCAAACACTAAACCAATTATGTAACCAATAATGGCTATCACCAGTAAAACAATGCTTATTATTATTGGTGTTTTGATAAAAGCACCGCGGTGTTCCCAAAACTCACGTCTGATTAACGCTTTGAAATTCTTAATCATGCTGCATCCTCCTCTTTTAACATGGCAACAAATAAATCGGCAACCCCTGGTCGTTGCACCTCACCTAGCGCTTCTAGTTCTCCTCGATTGGGGTGTTTAAATAACATCACGTGTTTGCCAAAGACTTTACGTGATTGCAAAGGCTTAAATGACATGGCGTCGTCGTAATTTTCTGATGAAACCATCACCTCAAAATACTCTTCGGTTAATTCTTCCATGTTGGCATCAAGGACGATTTCACCGTCTTTGATAAACAATAAATCTGTTAAGATGTGTTCGATTTCTTCTACTTGATGGGTGGTAATAATAATGGTGCGTTCGTTATCAAAATAATCGTTAAGTAAATTATCGTAAAAATCTTTGCGGTAAATAATATCCAAGCCTAAAGTTGGCTCATCTAAGACGAGTAATTTAGCTTCAATTGACATCACAATAGCAAGATGCAGTTGAACCACCATGCCTTTAGACATGGATTTTACTTTTTGTTTGGCCCCTAATTTGGTTTTTTTCAAAAAGGATTCGGCTTTAGTGCGCGAAAACTTTGGGTGCGTTTGTTCGACAAAATCAAGCACTTCATTAACCTTAATCCAATCGGGCAAAACAGCGACATCGGCAATAAAACAAATGTCTTCCATTAATTTGGCTCGATCTTTGAATGGACTAATACCCATCACTTCTAAATCACCATCATAGGCTGTTAAACCAAGCAATGATTTGAGCAGTGTCGTTTTGCCTGCACCATTTGGGCCAATGAGCCCCACTATTTTACCTTTACCAATGGTCAGGTTGATGTTTTTTAAGGCTTGAAACTTGCCATAACTTTTGGATAAGTTTGTGGCTTTAATAATTTGAGTCATTTGTACTCCCCTGTTAATTCTTTTAACGAGTTGATTAAAACTTCGACATCCAGTTTTAAATCAATAATTCTGTGCTTAATTTGCGGCCATTCTTTGACTAAGAAACGTTCTTGGTCTGAGGCTAATAATTGTTCTCTGGCGTGTTCTTTGACAAACATGCCAAGCCCACGTTTTTTCTCAACCAAATTTTCATCAACCAAATACTGCCACGCTTTGGAAACAGTAATGGGGTTGAGTTTATAATCTGCTGCCACTTTGCGTACTGAAGGCAGTGCTTCATTTTCTTTTAAGTCACCCACCAAAATCATGTTGCGAATCTGATCTTTGAGTTGCAAATAGATGGGTTCTTTGTCGTTCCACTGATAATTCATTATTATACTCTATTTCAATCTTGGAATAAGGTATTTGAATGCACGAGTAAAATCTTGTTTAACTTCTCTTTCAACGTGCAATATTATTTTATTGTTGAAGGTTTCCTTGTTCATTTCTTGTGAAGGATAAACAACAGAAGTTATTGCCCATGCGATAGCCAGTGTAGCGCCAAAAGCAAGGGTAAACAGGGATAAAACTGTTACAGATTGATTGATAGCTGTTTTCATAAGATTCACTTTTATTTTTGTCTTGGTGTGCTACTATAGTATAACACCAACGCAATTGCAAGAGATTTAACACTTATTTATTTGATTTATTGGATTTGCTCCTATACTATTAACACCGTTGAATAAATTACATCACATTAAAGAGGCAACAGTTATGAAAAATATATTCTTAATCGCGTTATTAACCATTAGTGTTAATTCTTTTGCCTATGATGCAGAAGAAGCAAAATCCATGTACGAGGAAGATTGCACCAAATGCCATGACAGCAGTGTTTTTACTCGTCCAGCAAAAGAACGCAAGGTCAATGACTTAGCGGCATTAAAAAAACAAGTCAGTCGATGCGTGGGCGTAACAGGATCTTCGTGGTTTGAAGAAGACGAAGAAAACGTTGTTCAGTATTTAAATGAAAACTTCTATAAATTTGCTAAAGACAAAGAAACTAAGTAAGCAGGTGGATTCACCTGCTTTTTTTTAAAGTTTTAAATAAAAAACGATTGGGATTTGTCGCTTTTTGTAATTCATTGCTTAACACTTGTGGCATCCCTAAAATTTGATTACTCAAAGATTCAGCTAATAAAGGTGCACTGGTAAACCCTCGCGAACCCAGTCCAGTAAAAACATACAGATTATTGGCGTGCAGTGGTTGTGGGTAGTGTTTCCATGACTTGCCATGCCTAATATCGTGGTAATCTTGTTTAAATTGTTGTTGGTCAATGACTGCTCCACAAATGGGCAAATGATCGGGAGTGGTGACACGGATTCCCGCGCGTGATTGATGAGATGTCATTTTTGCTAATAAAGCCTCATAAGGCGTGTCATTCCATAATTCTTTATTTCTTTGCCAGTGCTTATCATTGATTTGTGGCGGTTTAAACCAATCGTTTTTATCCATGTGGTCAAAGGTTGCTCCCATGATTTGTTCGCCATGCCAACTCGGTGTAATATAACCTCTGCCTAATAGAATGTGCGGGCTGTTTGCAATTGTTTTATTGGCATTTTCTGATTTAAAACAACTAATTTGCCCGTATTTGGGCTGGATTGGTAACTGGTATTCTGCTAATAGATTTTTAATGCCAATTCCATTAGCAAGCACCAAACAATCAGTTGTGTGTACAACTTGTGGATTTTGTTTTAACAGCCATAAATTGTCTTGATGCTCAATTAAGTTAATTTCTTCCTGCAGGTAAGAAAAATTGGGCTTTTGTTGTAATTGTTTAAATACACTTTTGGCGTGTCCTTGGGTATCAAGCCATCCGGCTGTTGAGTAAAGCAGTCCTTGTTGAAACTTTTTTACTAAACCTTTAGGTAAATCAAAATTTTGTAACAATTTATCTTGCCATTGTTTCTGTTTGTCATTAAAAGCCAATTCATAAACACCAACACCATGATAGTTCTTAGGTGAATAATGCCTAATAGCGTAGTAAAAAGCGGATAAGTAAAAGCGTGCTTCAACCGAATCATTTAAGGTAAAGGAGGGCATGACCATGGCTTGTGGATTTCCTGATGTTTCTAAGCATGGTTGTTTTTGTCTATCAATAAGCGTGACATGTTTACCTGCATCACATAATTTCTGTGCCAAAGTTAAACCTGCAATACCAGCTCCGATTATGGTATATGTCTTTGCATTTTTGGCTTTGAACGTTTGTGCCCATGGTTGTTTTTCAGGTATTTTGTATTCTGATGTCATGGTGGCGGTGAGCATTTCACGTTTTTGCCCAAAGCCTTTGACTTTTTTTATGGTAAAACCAACAGATTCTAAGTTGTCCCTAATTTTTCGGGCAACAGTATAAGTCGCAACGGTTGTGCCAAGGCGTGATAAATTGGCAATGGATTTAAATAAATCTTCATCCCACAAGTCTGGATTTTTACTGGGTGCAAAGCCATCTAAGTACCAAGCATCAACGTGGGTATTAAGTTGTTGCAAGGCTTTAGTGGCATCACCGATGATTAGAGTTAAAGTGGTGTTTTGTGACTTAAAATGCAATCGATGGAAACCATAGAGAAAATTTTGAGGATAATTGTCGATTAAAAGTACGGTATATTGGCTTAATTGTGGGAATTGCGACAAAGCTGTTTTGAGTTGTTGTAAATTTAATGGATGCAACTCGCAGCTTATGTAGTGTAAGTGTTGGTCTATTGTTGTTGTTTTATCCCAGAGTTTTAAGGTGTTCAAAAAATTTAAGCCAGTACCAAAACCTGTTTCGGCAATGGTGTAACTTTCTTTACCGTGCCAGTTGGCGGGTAAATCATTTCCTTGCAAAAAAACGTGTTTCTTCTCGTCTAAGCCAATACTTGGTTGAAAATAGATGTCTGAATAATTGCTCGAAAAAGCATTGTTTTGCTCGTCAAATTTCAGGTTAAGTGTGTTGGCTTGCTTGATTGGGAAGGTTGGTGTATTCAACAATTACCCTCGTTTCATTCGTGTGACACAAATTTCAGAATAGTCATCACCCATGGCGACACAGGCACTTTGTTCACTCCAAAAAGAAGTTTTTGAACGGTTGACTTTGTGGTAATAATCCAAATCAAGCGTTGGCTTTTTGGTAATATCGCCTTCGTAAAGTAAATTCATCAGTGAAGCACCAACACCTGCAACTAGATAATCAACCGGGTGATCGGCTAAACCAAATTTGCGTAAATAACCCAAAGACTCATAAGGCCGATAGACTCTTAATACCAGTTTTTCACCAGCAACAAGTTCAATAACACGCCAAATGCCCCAGCCCAAAGCGTTAATGGCAGCGATAATCCCATGCAACCAATCTTCGTGGGTTTTTATCATGGGCATAATTAAATTATCCCAGACATCGGAATTCATAATCCCTCCCATGGTGTTGAAGCCACAAATATGACCTGATTCAATGAGTAAAGTGCGAGAAAGCGCCATACCTTCCATATCAATGTATTGTTGGTAATAAAACAGAGCAGGGTAATCATAAACAATTAAATCGGTTAGAGCAGGGCGTTGCTCGAGTTTTTTTGTTAATTGTTGTTCAAAATGGAATGAAATTAAATTGTAATAATCGGCATAGTGGCGAGTCAACTCTACGCCAAAGGCTGGAATAAGTCCTTGCTCATTGCCGAACAAAGGCGCTTGGCTCACTGCTGAGATTATGGTGTCTTCATCTATATTATCACCAGTTATACGAGCTGGAATTTCTGCAGTAATGCCTTTGGATTCCGCTTTGTATTCATTGTATAAATCCAATTCAAATAAATAACGAAAGTCTTCACTTTTTTTGATGTGAATAGTCGTGGTCGAATTGCCTTTTGAGATAGAGTTTTTTGATAGAGAGCCGTTAAAAGGCTGCATAAAACTAGCACTTAAGGCACCTATGGCAAAGCCTAAATCAAAATATTCCCCTGCTTGATGGCGTTTTTCAAAATTTAACGCTAAGGCTCTACCGTAATGACTATGACTGATGGTTAAATCAAAATTCTCCATTTCAACTTGGGACAAAGGCAGTAATCCAAATCCACAATATTTATAGACTGACTCAGCATACTCTAGCCTTTGAGAAGTGGTCATATCCATGTTTTCAACAAAATGTTGCATTAGCCCCAAAAAGGTCACTTCAGCAGCCGAATTAATCAATATTTTTTTATTATCGATGTGACGACAATTTTCTATAGTTGCTTGCAAGTTGCGATTAAAATGATTGCAATGAAAAACCATTGCTTGATTATCAATAGTGACAATGCCTTCTTTTGCATTGATGTTACATTTTACTTCGCTCACAATCTCTCCCACAGATTAAAACAAAATGGTAGCATGAATAAATGCTAGGCTCAATTAAAAATGCAAAAGTCAGAAGTGAAATCGTGTACTCAATACAAAATGCGTATCCTCACGGTGGTTAAGTTCTTTAACAAATCCCCCTTCAATTACGTATTTGGCTTTTGCCCAAGTTAATCCAGCGGTGAGTTGTTGTGAAGTGCTATTGCCTTGTTGCCAGCGACCGTTAAGTTCTAGCACGGTGAAAAGTTGATTGGAGATACCCCATTCAGGCAATATTTTAGGGTTAATGCGGTATTGCCATGACACATCATAACGACCGCTATCACCACGGTTATCAAAACCTTTTTGGTAAAGTGCATCAACGTCTATTTCATAACGGTTGTGGTAACGGGTAAAAACAAACCCAGCTTGAGCCGCACTGTCTCGTTTGCTTGATGTTGGCAAGAC
Source organism: Lysobacterales bacterium (assembly GCA_026988115.1). Lineage (GTDB taxonomy): Bacteria > Pseudomonadota > Gammaproteobacteria > Xanthomonadales > Marinicellaceae > NORP309. The sequence continues at coordinate 52,848 of JALSLV010000111.1, forward strand.
AAAACCCCCTAAAAACCCTAATCGATTCGTGCCATTGGCATTATCCTTTTGGAACAAGGTGTGTCGATAAAGAGCAGAAAAGTCACCTAAACGCTGAGCCCCTGTTGGGTTTAATCGTGTTGGTAAAGCAAAAAATAGGCTTTGTTTGGGTGAAATGCCATAAGCTAAGGCGCTGATGAAAACATCAGTGTTTGCATCAAAGTTATAATCGTTTAAAAAACGAACCACACCACCACCTGTGTTTATTGGTAATGCCACAAATGAACGCAGACCCATTGCATAGGTTTGCGAAAGTGAAAAAACGAGAGGTAACGCTAAATACTTGTTTATCTTCACTTTGTTTCAGTGACTTTAACGGGCGTAAAACCTGCATCTAAAATGGATTGTTTTATCATTTCTACCGTTGGCTTGTCGCCTTTTGTGACTAACATCAATTTATTGTTTTTTAAACTGACATCAACCGAGATAACGCTGTCCATCTTGCCAAAACGCTTTTGTAGATTATCGACACAAAAAGCACAAGTCATGCCATGCACATCCACTTCAACAGTTCGTGCAAAGCCAATAGTTGATAAGAATAGTGTGGTTATTAATAAAATTGTTTTCATAATTATATTCCTAATAAGTTTCGTAAAGGGAGTAAAAGTGTACTAAAAAAGAATCCAGTTGACCAAATAATAACACTGTGCCAAAAAATGCGTTTATTCCACTTTTTACTGGACTCGCAGTAAGCGGCAAGCTCTGGGTCACTCGGACAGGATTGATTGGGTCGCCATATCATCCACGCTAAAAACCCAAGCATAAGGGAAGATAATCCAAGTGTCCAATATTTGTGTTGGGCTAACCAAAACATGCCAGGAATATTATAATTCATGCTAGCGACCACCGAACCTAAGCCCAAAGACACCAAGAGTATTGGTAAAGCACAACAAAGTAGCGTGCCACTTGTGGTAAAAAGTGTGAGCCAGCGATACCATGATTTATCCACAACAACTCTCCTTTTTACAACAATCATCGCCTTCTTGAATCGGCGGACAAGGCACGGTTGCATAAGAGCAAAAGACACAGCAATCGCCTTTTTTTGGCTCCAGTATTTTATGGCAACTAGGACACTCATAAAACCATTGGCAGGCATCGGTTGGCATGGTCAGTTCCTCACTGTGTTGGCAGTGTGGGCAAGTTAATTTAGATTGTAAAATTATTTCTGTCATGTTTCTTTCTTTTTAAATTTAAGCTATTATAAAACCTCTAGTAACTTTAGGTTCAAGAGTTTTATGGAAAAATTACGTTATTCTATTGGCGAAATTGCCAAACAAAGTGAGTGTAAGGTTGAAACCATTCATTATTATGAAAAAATTAAACTGATGCCAGAAGCAGCCCGAACCGAAGGTGGGCATCGGATTTATGGTAGAGTTCAGTTAAAACGGTTAAAATTTATTCGCAAATGCCGCTCATTAGGTTTTTCTATTGCACAGATTAAAGAGTTGTTGACCTTTATTGATGAACCCAATCATTTTTGTGGTGAGGTCAAGGCCTTGGCAATGGTGCAATACCGTAAAGTGCAATCCAAGATTGATGAACTAAAAAACCTGCAATCGGCACTCAATGATATGATTGTTAAATGCAAAGGCGAACAATACACCATTGATAATTGCCCGATTATTGATTCGTTATTGGATGATTGATTGGTTTAATTTAGTGGTAATCTTTTTTAAATCTATTGCAATCGAATTAATAATTTCAGGGTTTTTATTGGCTTGAATTAAAACTTTACTCAATTGCTTAAATTCATTGTGGTGTTTTTTATCCAGTAATTGCATCTTTTTTGTCATTTCTTCTAAGTCATTATTAACTTTTGAAGCATCTCTTTTTTGGGTTAATATTTCTTCGCGTAGGGTATTAAACCACTTTTGTTGTTCAGGCGTTGCGTAAACCGCTCGTGTTTTGATTAATGCTGCGTGTTCCCATGTCCAAGCCTCATTTTTTTGGTAGTTTTCAAAATTGCTTTGGCTGACAATTGCCGCACCAGATTTTCCATTAGGACGCAATTGGGTATCAAGTTGGTAGAGGTTTCCTGAGTAACTTTGGATAGATAAAAAGTGAATGATACGCTTTATCCAACGCATAATAAATTTGTAGTTTTCATCTTTGATATCACCTGCCAGTACAAATACCAAATCAAAATCTGAATTAAGGTGCATGCTTTTCATTGCCATCGAACCATAGGCAATGATAATTAAATCATCAGCTTGAATGGTGTTTGGTATTTTTGACTGTGTTTCTTGCCATGAAATTTTAATGACTTGCGATAAGATAAACTCTGCTAAGAAAGTTAAAATTTCACAGGTCTGTAGTGTATTGTGTAATTCATCAATATATGCCATGATGGCTTTAAATTGGATGCGTTGTTTAAATTGAGCTAACAACTCCAACTGTTCTTCAGTGTCAGCAGTATCATGCATTTTAGAAAATATTTGCCATTGTTGTTTTACATCAAAATCATGTTCATCAAATTCATCAAATAAAACTTCCAATAACGAGGGTGTCTTAGCGATACAAGTTGAAAAATAACTACTGTGAGATATTTGGGCAATTAATTTTTGTAAAATTAAAGGAGATTCCACCAGCATTGATAGGTAGCTTTGTCTTTTACTGACGGACTGGATGACTTGCGCGTAACGCTTAATAATTTCATCTTGGTTTTCAAATCCAGACAATAAACTAGTAATGGCATCAAGGGCAGAATAAATTTTATGTTTGATAGTTTTGGGGTAATTTCGGACTGATATTTCATCTTTTATCAGTTGGATTTGCGGGTGTGGTCGTTCATTTTTATTTTCAACTTTATTACTTAAAAACAGTTGTTGAAAGATAGCGTGAATATTGTCTCTATGTGTTTTTAAACTTTGATTTAATTCCTCTGTGTTTTTCAAACCCATACACAAGGCGAGGTGTTTTGTTTCTTTCGGCAAGTGATGCGAGTCTCTGTCGTGAATTATTTGGCAGAGGTTTTCAAGTCGCCGTAAAAATAACCAAGCACCTGTAAGCTGTTGCAAATCCTTTACACTGATGTGTTTAAACTCGCACAATTTATGCATTTGTTGCCATAAATCGTTGTCACGCAGGAGTTTATTACGCCCACCAAAAGTCATTTGCAGGGTTTGAATGATAAACTCAATTTCTCGAATGCCACCAACCCCAAGTTTAAGATTATCTTGGTCATCGAGTTGTTGGCGTTGGATTTGTGCCTTAATTTGTCGCAAGGATTCAAAGATGGAATAATCCAAATACTTGCGGTAAATAAAGGGCTGGATTTGTTTGAGTGTATCGTTTGCCAAGTCTTCATCACCTGCAACAAAGCTGGCACGCAACCACGCATACCGTTCCCAATCTCGTCCTTCACTTTCGAGGTACGCCAATAAATTGTGCACCGAACAAGTTAAAGGCGCAGCCGACCCAAAAGGACGAAGGCGCATATCGACACGGTAGACGATACCATCTGATGTGACACTATCCAAAATTTGAATAATGCGTCGCCCTAAGCGGTTAAAATAACTTTGGGCATCAAGGCATTTGTTGCCATTGGATTGACCCGCACCAGAATAACAAAAAACTAAATCTACATCCGATGAATAGTTCAGTTCATTGCCGCCAAGTTTACCTAATGCGAAGATGATAAAGCTTTGTTTATCATGGGTCGCATTTAATACCTCACCGTATTTTATTTGCATTTCTGCCAGTGCTTGTTGATAAGCATAAGTGATTAATAAATTGGCTAAGGCACTTGTTTGCTTGAGTGTGTGAATGTGGTCTTGTGGATTAAGAGTTAACGAATCTTGAGCCGCAATTAACGCCAATCGTGATTGGCGATATTTTCGCGCTAAGGCGAATATATCCAGATGTGAATTTTTATTTTGAAAATCAATCCAATCACTTGGTAAATTTAACGGTTTATTACACAAATCATACAGATGCGGGTTTTGTTCAAATTGGTTTTTGACGAATGGACTGAGATTGAAAATTTTCATTGATGTAAATACTGTATTTTCTCTATGTGGCAGCAGATCTATGTGTCTGAATTGTTATTATTTACTTTGTTTGCAAGGAGCACACACAAGTGCAGCTCCACTACAATAAAAAATTATCGCGCTTCAAAATAAGCTTTTTCAGATATATCTAGCCAACTCTTGGTTTGCGTGGCAAAAGTTTTGTAGGAGTTGTAGATACGTTTGCCCATTTTTGAGGTATTACCCACTTCATCAAAGACTATTTGTGCGTGTTTTTTAAATTCTTCTAGGACTTCTTTTGGGTATTGACGCAGTTGTACGTTATGTTTATTAATGAGTGTGTCCAGTGCGGTTTTATTTTTTGCGGTAAAGTCTGATAGCATGTTTTGATTGGCAGACATGCAAGCGGTTTTGATGATTTCTTTTAAGTCATCTTCTAACGCATCATAGGCTTCTTTATTGACTATGCCTTCCAAACAAGCCGTTGGTTCGTGCCAACCCGGGTAATAATAGTATTTTGCTGCTTGATAAAAGCCAAAGGCTAAATCATTGTAGGGTCCGACCCATTCGGTGGCATCAATATTGCCTGTTTGCAAAGAGGTGAACAATTCCGAACCAGGCAATAACTTTGGAGAGCCTCCTGCACGTTTAAAAACCTCGCCACCAAGCCCTGGTATGCGCATGACCAGTCCTTGAATATCCGCCATGCTATAAATTTCTTTATTAAACCAGCCACCCATTTGTACGCCAGTTTGCCCAACAGGGAAGGGAACGAGATTGTGTTTTGAATACAGCTGGGTCCACAGCTCTAAACCACCTCCATGATATAACCACGCATTCATTTCTTGGGCATTCATACCAAAGGGAACCGCACCAAAAAATTGAGCCTCTGGTACTTTACCCTTCCAATAATAACTGCCCGCGTGTCCCATCTGCGCAGTGCCTGCCGAAACGGCATCAAAGACTTCAAGAGGTGGAACAAGTTCACCACCACCGTAAACCGAAACAGTAATGCGTCCACCTGACATTGTGGTGATTTTTTCAGCCAAAAAGTTAGCGCCAGTGCCGAGTGCTGGAAAGTTTTTCGGCCAAGCTGTGACCATTTTCCACTTGTGGATTTTGTTTGAGCTTTGTGTTGTCCCACAGTTTTGTTCTTTTGGTTTACAGGCAGATAATGTGGTAGCTACGGTTGCAGCACCCAGTGCTTTGATTAAATTTCTTCTTTTCATATTATTTACAGTATTTTTTTATGGCTTGATTGGATGCTTTTAATATTTCTTCTCTTTGTGAATCTTCTAAATAGTGCTTTTTACCATCAGCGGTAGTTCGAGAGAAGCGAACCTGTTCTTTAAAGCGGGCCAGTGTGGCTTTGGCTTTATTGCATTTCTTTTTATTAGCGGCATTTCTCTTTTTTTTGTTTTCTCTTTGTTTGCGGTATTCATCAAAACGTTCACTTGCGGTTACCTTTTCTTCTTCTTCGTTATTTTGAGGTGCGGTAGACGGTCGTGGTTTTGCTACTCGAATATTCATTTCTTGTGAGTTTTTATCTTCAGGCTTTTTCGTGGTGTAATGCGTTTGCCCATTGGCATCGACCCATTTGTAAATTTTTTCTGAGGCAAAAGTAGTTGAGGTTGTAATATAAACCAGTAACATTAATAATTTTGTAAGATTTTTCATTGATTTCACTTTCTTTTGCATGCTGTAGATACCAGAATTTGTTTTTTTCGAATGCGTTCTTGTTGCCGTGCTTTTATTTTTGATGCTGTTCGTGAAGATGGGTAGATTCTACCACCTGACCTGGTATCAATACTATATGGGACAAACGATGCTTTTAGTTTGTTCATGGATTTTTTAGCATCACGACACCTTCGCTTACGTGCCTTTTCTTTTTCTCTTCTGTACTGATCTTGTTCAGCAAATTTTTCTAATTTATAGGAGGTTTCTTTTTTTCGATCAGATTTTCCTTTTGGCTCACTAGTTGACATTTCAGAAGTTGGTTTTGAAGTGATGATGTTTATTTCTGAAGATGGGTTGTTTTCAGGTTTGTTTTCAGAATAATGAATGTTGCCTTGTTTATCTATCCATTTGTAATATTTTCCTTCTGCTAGGCAACTGGTGGTTGCGAGTGTTATTAGCAGAAGGAATGTTTTCATGGGGTTAATGGCACAGTTTTTTTATGGCTTGTTTTGCTTTTTTCATCATCTCTAATCGCTGTGTATCATCCAGACGAATGTATTCTCCCGTGGTTGGGTCTTTCTGACGCACTCGCACGGTTGCTTGCAGCGTTGCAAGGTTTTTCTTAGCAATCTTGCAATTGGCTTTGTCTTGTGCTTTTTGAACACGTTCTTTTTCCTTTTTATTGTATTCTTCGACGTCTTTTTGTTCTTGAGTTAGCTCAGAGTTGGTTTCTTCTTGCGCTGCTTTTTCTTTATCTTTTCTGGATTGGTAAGTTGTTTGGGCACCTGTTGGTGTATTGGCATAAACCTTGACTTCTGATGTTTGTTTATTGGCTGGTTTTTTTTCAGAATAGTGGGTGTTGCCGTCAGCATCAACCCATTTGTAAAACTTTTTGGCATTCGCTTGCGTCATGATAAATAAAGCTAAAATAAGGGTGAATATTTTCATAATTTTATTGTCTTAATGTTTGGTGTGTGTATTTATAGCATAAATCCGTTGATTTTTCTCTAATTATGTTTAATGTATTTGCTTAACTCGTCCAACAATGCCAGATTCAAGCCGTACTTTTATGCCGTGAGGGTGGTTTGCTGAATTGGTTAGTAAATCTTTGACAATTCCTTGGGTGAGTTCGCCACTGCGTTGGTGGTTCTTTTGTACGACACTTACGTTTGTGCCTTTGCGGATGTTTTTTCTTTGTGTTCCTGACATGTTTTACCTTTGTTTGTAGTGGCTAAAAAAATCTTTCATGCGGTTTAATGCTTGGCTTAATATCTGTTTGTTGGGTAAGAATACCAATCTAAAATGGTCTGGTTTATTCCAATTAAAACCTGTTCCATGGACAAGTAATATCTGTTTTTGTTTTAATAAATCCAACACCATTTGTTCATCATTGGTGATGTTGAATCTTTTTGTATCGACTTTAACAAAACAATAAAGAGCCCCTTTGGGTTTGGTGGTGGATAAGCCGGGAATTTGATTAATCATTTCGTAGGCAGTTAAACGCTGCTGATTTAATCTGCCCTCTCCAGCGATTAATTGATTTATGCTTTGGTAACCTCCTAATGCTGTTTGGATGGCAAATTGAGTCGGTACATTGGCGCATAAACGCATGGATGAAATAATTTCAAGTCCTTGAATATAATCTTTGGCAGTGTTTGTTATGCCACTTAATACCATCCATCCTGTGCGGTATCCAGCGGCTCGGTAGTTCTTAGATAAGCCATTAAAGGTAACAAAAAGAACATCATCGGCTAAGGATGCGATTGAGGTAAATTCAGTGCCATCATAGATAATTTTATCGTATATTTCGTCGCTGTAGATAATTAACTTATGTTGGCGTGCGATTTCAATAATTTCAAGCAATGTTTCTTTGGAATAAACAGCACCAGTTGGGTTATTGGGGTTGATAACAACAATACCACGGGTTTTGGGTGTGATTTTTGCTTTAATATCATCAATATTGGGTTCCCAATCTCGATCTTCATCGCATAAATAGTGAAGCGCTTTGCCGCCTGATAAATTAACCGCGGCAGTCCATAAAGGGTAATCAGGTGAGGGAATTAAAATTTCATCTCCATCATTAAGCAAGCCTTGCATCGACATGAGTATAAGTTCACTGACGCCATTGCCAATAAAGATGTTTTCAAACTGTAAATCTGCAAGTTTTTGTTGGTAATGTTGAAAAATTGCCACTCGAGCAGAGTATAAGCCCTTAGAATCGCAATACCCTTCGGCTTGGGGAAGGTTATTGATTAAGTCTTTAACTATATCATCGGGTGCATCAAATTCAAAGGCCGCAGGATTGCCTATATTGAGTTTTAATATTTTATGCCCTTGTTTTTCGAGTTCAATTGCCGCATCTAACACGGGACCGCGAATGTCGTAGCATACGCCTTTAAGTTTGGTTGATTTTTGTACCATAATTGATTGTGTGTTAAATTCAAAGTTTATAATACCAAGATTCTAAAAAAAAATACAACAAAGACATGGTAAATTAATTGTTATAACTGCGGTGCAGTGATATAATTTGATTTTTAATTTATAAGAGAGTGAATGTAAAATGAAAATATGTACTGTATTGATGTTGATGATGACGGCTTCTTTTGTCATGGCAGATAGTAATCAAGATAAAGTGGCAGGCGTTTCTAATGGACAGGTTTTTATTGCAGGGGTTCATCAACCGCAAGCAACTGTGACCTTTGCAGCAAATGACTTTGAAGCAGGTTTTCCTGGAGCTGGTTGGACAGTTGTTCAATTAAATGTTGACGAAACATGGTCTGAAGAAACAACCAACCCTTTAACAGGAGCTTCAAGTGCCTCTGTTCTATTTGATGCTAATTTAAATAATCAAGATGAATGGTTGGTTTCACCTGTTTTCCAAGCAGCATCAGGTCTTGTTGATGTTAATCATTTAGGTAGTATTTTTTGGTGTCGTGATAATAATGATAATTGCGACTTAGATGTAATGTTGGTTGTTGATGGAATAGGGGGTGGAGACGATGTTTTATTAAAGCGTTTAGATGATGATTGGCCTGCAAGCTTTACATTGACAGCTACTCAGATAGACTTTACTGCCAATATTCCAGGACCAGCTAGTAATTTGCAAATTGCATTTAGATTAACAGGAAATGATGGCGCACAAGTGTCTGTTGATGATATTGTTATTACAGGAGAAGAGCCTGCTGCAATATTAGCTCCACCAACACCAGTGCCAAGCTTAAGTTTATATGCTTTAATTTCTTTGTTCCTTGTGTTACTTGTGTTTGGGTATAAAAGAAGCCGTGCTTAAATTTTTAAGTGTAAATTAAATTGACTTAAATTTAGTTTATAATTTCAAATAAGTAAAAACCTGTGTAGTTAACTTACGCAGGTTTTTTTGTGGTAAAATGCTTTATATTAATATTAATTATAAAGAATAGAGAATGACAGACCCTACAAAACTTCGAAGCAAAGGCATTTACCTTTTACCTAATTTATTTACTACAGGCGCACTTTTTGCGGGTTATTATTCCATAATTGCAGGAATTAATGGCAAATTTGAAATTGCAGCCATCTCAATATTTATTGCGGCACTTCTTGATGGACTTGATGGAAGAGTCGCGCGTTTGACCAATACTCAAAGTGAGTTTGGAGAACAATATGACTCTTTATCCGATTTAATCTCATTCGGCTTGGCACCCTCTTTACTTATGTATAACTGGTCGTTGCATTCCTTTGTCAATGTTCACCCTCTTATGGCAAAAATCGCATGGTTGGTCGCTTTTATTTATGCCGTCAGTGGGGCACTGCGATTAGCACGATTTAATGTTCAAATTGGTACCATTGATAAGGCTTATTTCCAAGGACTGCCATCTCCTGCGGCGGCGGCTTTACTCAGCTCTTTTGTGTGGGTGGCTGTTGATCATGGTTTTACCGGAGAATCATTGCGTTATGTTGCTCTCGTGGTGACTTTGATTTCTGGGCTGTTAATGGTTTCCAAATTTCGGTATTATTCTTTTAAGACACTTCCCTTTAAAGAGTCGGTTCCCTTTGTATGGGTGTTGCTTTTGGTTTTTGTTTTTGTTTTATTAACTATAGCGCCTGCAAAAGTATTGTTTGTCGTTTTTTCAGGTTATGCATTGTTCGGCATATTGTTTACTTTTGCTGGATTAAAGAAAAAAAGAAAACAAAAAATCAAAGAGAAGAACAATGAAACTTAGCCAAGAGGCGTCTTTGCCCGCAATTGATGAGGCAGAAGTCTCAGCAGGGACACTTGATCAACTTAAACTTCTTGCAGATTTATCACAAGCCTTTGTCCAATCTTTAGATATTGATGAAACCTTAAGTTATGCTGTTGAAAAAATTGCTGATTATATGGATGCACAAGCAGCCTCGGTATTTTTATACAACAGTAAAAATAAAAAATTAATCTGTCGAGCCAGCTTTGGTCCAGTTGATATAAAAGGCATTGATGTGGATGTTAATAACAGTATAGTCGGAGCGGCATTAAACTCAGGCAAGTGCCAATTGATACGAGATGCCAAGCAAGATGACAGCTATAACTGTCAAGTTGATAAACTAACAGGGTTTGAAACAAAATCAGTCTTGTGTACACCGTTAATTGCTGCTGGAGAAAATATTGGTGTTCTGCAAGTGTTAAATAAAGAAGAAGGCATATTTTTTGATAACCGTGATAGGGATATATTACGACTACTGGCATCTCCGATTGCCTTGTCGATTAATAATGCTCGTTTAACGCTTAAATTGGTTGAACAAAATCGCTTAAAAAAAGAAATAACGTTAGCCCGTCGCTTGCAGCGTTCTTTATTACCAGCACGAAAAAAACCCCCTTTCCCTGTGGTGGGATCCAATGTTCCTGCTTATGAGGTTTCGGGAGATTTTTACGATTATTTTTCGCTTGGAGAAGACTGTGTCGGGTTTGTTGTTGGTGATGTTTCAGGAAAGGGCTTGGATGCATCCATGTTAATGGTGCGAGCCAGCAGTTTGTTAAGGTGGATTGGTAAAGACCGCTTGCCGCCTTCACAATGGCTTAAAAAAGCCAATAAAGAGTTGTGTGAAAATTCTTCTCGCGGCATGTTTGTTTGTGTGGCAGCGGGTTATTTTTACCCCAAACAAGATAAAGTGGTGTGGTCCAATGCGGGCTTGCCACCAGTGATTCATAAATGTTCCGACAGTGGCAGTATTCATTCGTGGATTGCCAATGCTCCACCACTGGGAATTGATGCGGATTTAGACTTTCCAGAACAAGAAACCTCCATTGGTGATGGCGGTTTATACTTTTTGACTGACGGCTTAACTGATGCACGCCTTGAAAATGGTGAACATTTAGGAACAGAAGGTTTAATTGAGTATATCAAAACAGTTGAAGCAGAATCTGCAGAAGTCAGGGTGGGTAAAATCATAACCTACGTTCGCAGACAACAACTGGCGGATGATGCAACTTTATTGTTGGTTGAAAAAAGAGACAACGTGCACGAAACTTATCTGGATGGAATAAGTTTTATGGCAGACCCTGTGAACTTAAAAATGGTTAGGGCAAAAGTTTCAGAAGTGGTGTTGCAAAATGGATTTGATGCCGCAACAGAACAGCAGTTGGTGTTGTGTTTGGATGAGGCGGTCAGCAATATCTATCGCCATGCCTACAATAATGATGAAACAGGAAAAATTGATTTATCTTTCAAATTACAAAATAACACACTGGTTTTTTATCTGCGCGATTATGCATCCTTGGTCTACGATAACTCCATAAAACCCCGTGACTTAACCCAAACACGCCCAGGAGGATTGGGAATAAATATCATCGATAGTGTTATGGATTCTTGGGAATTTGCCACACCTAAAGATGGCTATGGTAATCTTTTGATAATGAAAAAAGAACTGTCCTAAGTTTTACATTGCTAGTGGTATAGTATACAATGGTTATTCTTACTTTTTAGGAAAGAACATGGAAATAATACTTTTTGTTATTTTGGTAATAATTGCAGTTGCCTTGTTTAAAATGTACACGGTTTTAACTGATATTTCAGAGTCTTTGCGTTTACTATCAAATAATCCCAAAACAATCCAAGAAGCCAGAAAAGTTCGACTCCAAACAAATAAACTAACAAAGGTTAAGCAATGAACATGCAATAGGTTGTATTTGCACAATTGGCCATTGCTATTGCCTTTGTTTATTTTATTTTCAAACTCATCTTTACTATTTTTCGAATCGCAAAAGCACTCGAAGGCATTGATGAAACACTTTATCAAATCCATAATAAATTAGAGGATAAAAGCGAATCTCAAAATAACAAATCAAATAATCCCTAATTCAACACAAAATCCTTGTATTTACCGCAATAAAACCCATAATCAATCCTTGAAGTTGGTCAGGTAATCGCGGTATGTTTTTTAATGTATCGAGGAAAGTCCGGGCTCCACAGGACGCAGTGCCAGATAACGTCTGGGTAGCGAAAGCTAACGGCAAGTGCAGCAGAGAGAAGACCGCCAATCTTTATTGATTGGTAAGGGTGAAAGGGTGCGGTAAGAGCGCACCGCATGGCTGGTAACAGTTCATGGCAAGGTAAACCCCACTGGGAGCAAGACCAAATAGGAAAACAAACCTTAAATGGTGATGCGTGGTCCGCGCAGTTTTCGGGTAGGTTGCTTGAGGCATGCAGCGATGCAGTGTCCAGATGAATGATTACCACATTAGCAATAATGACACAGAACCCGGCTTATCGACCAACTTCAACTCATTTAACGAATGTTGCCAAAGCATAATGAATTCAAATACACTAAGCAATTGGTTTGATGACCAAGTTTTTGATTTTCCTGCAGATAAACTGGAGGCATTGAAGTGTGCGTTGGAAATTGCTCAAAATGTTTCTTTTGACTTAATCCTGCAAAATAAATCTGTTTCTCAAAATCACCTAGTTGAATTAACTCAAGTGCTGTTTAATTTAAAAGCCGATGACGAAGTGTTGACGGCGGCTTTATTGTTTCATGTGTTAAGAACGGGCAATGAGTTAACTCCAGAGCAACGCCAGAAATTTTCTGAACAAGTGTTGTTTATTTTGGATGAAATTTACAAGGTGAGTCAGTTGGAATGGATGCAAGATACCCAAGCTCTGCAAAAAAATGGTGAGTCTTTGCGGCGGTTATTATTTGCCATGATTAAAGACGTGCGTTTGGTTTTGATTTTACTGGCAGACCAGTTAGTCCTATTGCGAGCAGCGGTTAATTTTCCATCTGAACAGCAACAAGAATTGGCACAATTAACCCAAACACTTCATGCTCCATTGGCTAACCGCTTGGGTGTTTGGCAAGTCAAGTGGGAACTTGAAGACTACTCATTTCGATTCTCACAACCGCAACAATACAAGAAAATAGCCAAGTTATTGGCAGAAAAACGCACCGCTCGTGAGGAGATTATTGCTTATTCTATCGAACAATTGGAAAAAAAATTAGCTGAAGTTCATATCAAGGCGGATATTGTCGGAAGACCCAAACACATTTATAGCATTTATAAAAAAATGCAAAAGAAAAACTTAAGTTTTGATGGTCTTTATGATATTCGAGCCATTCGAGTTTTAGTGGATAACTTGTCCGAATGTTATGCGGTTTTAGGCATGGTTCATGCTTTATGGAAACATATTCCAAAAGAGTTCGATGATTATATTGCCATGCCCAAAGGCAATAACTACCAATCACTGCACACCGTGGTTATTGGTAAAGGCGGTAAAACCATGGAGGTGCAAATTCGCACCCATGAAATGCACGAACATGCAGAACTGGGTGTGGCAGCACACTGGCGTTACAAAGATGGCTCAAAACAAGATGTCAGTTACGACAATAAAGTTAATTGGATGCGGCAATTATTGGCATCGGATGACAAAGACAGCGATGATTTAATCGCCCAATTTGAAAACGAAACCGAAGAGGAGCGCATTTATGTCTTTACGCCCAATGGCGATGTGGTGGATTTGCAAGCGGGTTCAACCCCCGTTGATTTTGCTTACCATGTGCATACCGAAGTTGGGCACAGAACAAGGGGGGCAAAAGTTAATGGGCGAATTGTTCCTTTAGTTACGGTATTAGAAACAGGCGATCGTGTCGAAATTATGACTGCCAAAGTAGCAAAACCCAGTCGTGATTGGCTCAGTGAACAGTCAGGTTATTTAAAATCAGCCAAAGCCAAAGCCAAGGTGCGTCATTGGTTTCGAGAAAATGATTTTGACCAAAATGTTATAGTCGGCAAAGAAGCCTTGGATAAGGAGTTAAAAAAGTTTGCATTAGAAGCGGTTGATTTAAAACAGTTTTTGCAAAAATACAACTTGCATGACGTGGATAAACTTTATGCGCGTATCGCCACAGGTGATATTTCCGTCAATCAAATATTGCGTTTAGCCGAACAACAGATACGCCCCAAACAACCTGAAGATTTTAAACTAACAAAACCAACACAATCGCAAGACATCAAAGCAACAACACCATTTAGCATTGAAGGACTTGCCAATGTCATGGCAACCACTGCCAGTTGTTGTAATCCAGTATTGGGAGACAGTATTGGGGGATTTATCACCCGAACACGAGGAGTGAGTGTGCACCGCATGACGTGCGAGAATTTTATCAACATGATGAGCGAACAGCCTGAACGGATTATTGCAGTCAATTGGAGCAACCAAACCAGTCAAAGCTTTCCTGTTGATATTGAAATTACCTCATATGACCGTAAAAGCTTTATCAAAGACTTATCGGGAGTGTTGGCAAACTTAAAAGCAAACATAGAAGCTCTGGTCGCAAAACCCAACAAAGACCACGGAACAAATCACTTAGAATTAACCATACGCGTTAATGATTTTGAGCACTTAAACACCGTGCTTTCTCGCATCTCAACCATAGAATACCTCATTTCAGTTAGGCGCATTGCTTGATTTTAATCAAGGTTAAAAAATAGGGCATACGTTAAAATAATAAACCTATTCATTAGGAGTTATTGATATGTACCAAACACAAAAAAAGAAATTGAAAAAACTTAAAAAGGAATTGGAAAAAAGGATTAAAGAAATTAAATTGTCGCTTATGAAAAAACGCAGCAATGATTGGGAAGAGGCTGCGGTTGAGGCGGAAAATGATGAGGTGTTAGAAGGGATTTATACCGAAACATCACGCGAGTTATTGCAAGTTAAACACGCGCTGCAAAGAATTAATCAAGGAGTTTATGGAGAGTGCGAACAATGTGGAGCAACAATAAGTCCAAAACGCTTAAAAATCATGCCCTACACGACTCTTTGTATCAAATGCGCCCAAGCTATAAATTAACTTCCAAAAGTTAACAAGATACAGGAGATTACAACCAAGTTATATTAGTGCAATCTAATATAACTTGGCTTGAGTGCATATTTGTTCTACAATAACTCCTTTAAAACCAATGCAATTGAATCTTATGAAAAAAATTACCATACTAGGTGCAGGTTTTGCTGCACTAACAGCGGTTCGTCAGATAAGAAAAATTGATAAGAATTGCGAAATCACCTTGGTGGCAGCCAACAAAGAATTTATCTACTTGCCAAGTTTAATTTGGATACCCTCAGGTCGCCGTCAAGCCAGTGATTTGATTGTGCCTTTGGATAATTTTATAAGCAAATACAATATCAAGTTTCATGCTGCCCACGTGAGTGGGATTAAACAATCGGGCAGAGTTGTCGAAACCACTAATGGCACGGTAGAAAACGATGGTTTAATCATTGCAACAGGGGGTCGCTTTATCAAAAAACTCAGTGGCATTGAACACGCTATCACACCATGCGAAGGCATCTTGGCTGCTGAAAAGATACGGGATAGAATTAAAGCCATGGATTCTGGCACAATTGCCATTGGTTTTGCCTCTAATCCGAAAGAAAAATCTGCCATGCGAGGTGGACCAATGTTTGAATTTTTATTTGGTTTAGATCAACAACTACGAGCAGAAAAGCGTCGGGATAAATTTAAACTGGTGTTCTTTTGTCCCGCACCAAAACCCGGAATTCGCATGGGAGAAAAAGCCGTTGAAGGCATTTTGTCACGCATGAAAAAATTAAATATCGAGACGCATTTAGGTCATAAAATGAAAGGTTTCCAAGCTGATAAAGTCAAAACAGAGGGCGGTGAATTTCATGCGGATTTAATACTATTTATGCCAGGTATGACGGGTAATAAATGGTTTAAAAATACTGATTTACCACTATCAGAAGGCGGTTTATTAAAGGCGACAAAACACTGCGAAGTCGAAGGGATGAAAAATGTTTATGTGGCTGGAGATTCGGGCAGTTTTCAAGGCCCCGGATGGATGCCTAAACAAGCCCATATGGCGGACTTACAGGCAGAAGCAGCAGCCGAAAATTTGCTAAATTCTCTTGCTGACAAACCCGCTATTGCTACATTTAAGCCAGAGTTAATGTGCATAATTGATAGCAATAACAAAGGCGTATTTACACTCAGAAATGAAAAAAGACAGTTTGTGTTGCCGCCATTGCGAATATTCCATTGGGCAAAAAGCTTTTTTGAATGGTGGTATTTGCGTCAACTGCGTTAATATTTTAACTGAGTTTATTCAAAAATAATTTCTTGTGCTGGTTCTCGTAGGTTATAACGAGATGCCATCGAAAAGCCATAAGCTCCACTGTTGGCAATAAGAAATACATCGCCCGCATCGGTTTGTGGTAGTTTTCTGTCAACACCCAATATATCACCCGT
This sequence comes from Lysobacterales bacterium, assembly GCA_026988115.1. Taxonomy (GTDB): domain Bacteria; phylum Pseudomonadota; class Gammaproteobacteria; order Xanthomonadales; family Marinicellaceae; genus NORP309. The sequence continues at coordinate 69,248 of JALSLV010000111.1, forward strand.
TTCACACATGGGTCCAACTATGGTTGCCGTAATTTCAGGAGTTTTATCCAATTTGGATAAATTGACAATATTATGCCAAGCACTGTAAAGTGCAGGGCGAATCAATGAATTCATGCCCGTTTCCAAACCAATATATCCGCTGTTGCCTTTGACTTTAGTTTGCGTTACTTTGGCGAGCAATACACCTGCATTAGCCACTAAATAACGTCCTGGTTCCATCCAAAATTGCACTTGCGGGAATTGTTTCTTGTAACGTGAAATAATGGCATTCAATTTGAGCATGTCTAAACCTTTTTCATAAGGATTTTCTGTAATCCCATAACCGCCGCCCATATTTATAATGGTAACGTCAGTGAATATTTGCATTTGCTCGGTTAAATAAGCAAGGATTCTATCCCAGTTTTGGTGTTCTAAAATTCCGCTACCTGCATGAGAATGCAAACCTTTAATGGTAATATTGTGTTGGTCGCAAAATTGTTTTATTTCAACAAGTTCCGAATGGTGTATGCCAAATTTTGAGTGTTCCCCAGCGGTTCGAACATATTTGTGGTGGCCACTGCCATGACCTGGGTCTAGGCGTAATATTAATGATTGGTTGGCAAAAACATCGGGGTATTTCTCTAATATAAATTTATTGTCAATGGTGACATGCAGGCCTTTGTCTAAGGCTAATTGGTATTCTTGGATAGGTGCAAAATTAGGGGTAAACAACAGGTCATCCTTTTGAATGCCTGAAAGTGTGTTTTCAACTCTATTTATCTCGCCAGGTGAGACCATTTCAAGACCAACACCATTGGCATGAATGGTTTTAAGGACTTCAGGGTTAGAATTAGACTTCATGGCAAAAAACATTTTATCAATGCTTGTTAACTTTTTAAGTTGATTGATTTGATAAACGATTGTGTCCAGGTGATAGACATAACACGGAGAATTTTGTTGAGCAAGTGTAATTAATTTGTCTTTATTTTCTTGCCACCACGTTGGTTTTTTATTCATTTTTTGACCTTGTTTAGTAATAAGTTGCTCCCAAGTAGCTCCAAACCCATATTGATTGCCGTGTGTTGCTATCAACGCTTCATGCAGAGCAATCAGAAGTTTATCGGCTTGGTCTTCATCCACAACAATACTGGTATTTAAATCATTGGAAGATTGAGAAGTTAAGTAGATGCGTTGTTCAGCAAAGCTGGATATTATTGGAGCAATTTCACCCAATAAGGCTCGCATTCGGTATCCAACCAAGGTGACAGCTGAACAATTTTTAATTATTTTGACCTCGCAAAACTCAGAGAGCATTTGATGTAATTCTTCAAGAATAATCGGGCTGATGATGTTATCAGCGGTATCTAATGAGATGGTTACATTGGTTTGAGCCGTGACCACGATGTCGATTGATAAGCCTAGTTTTTCGTAAACACCAAATATTTTCCCCATAAAACCCGCTTGATGCCACATGTTCATTGAGTCCATGGACACTAAGGTTATTTTATGGCGAACATTAATGGCACGCACACGTGGTGAGGTGGATTCGTAACCTTTTTTTATAATAGTTCCATGTGCTTTTGCATCTTGGGTGTTGTAAATATGAATGGGGATGTTGTTTTGTTCGGCGGGTAAAATACAGCGAGGGTGTAAAACCTTACCGCCGCTGGCAGCAATTTCACGCGCTTCTTCATAGCCGATTTTCTCAATTAAGCAAGCGGTAGGCACAACGTGCGGATTGGCACTAAAAATACCGTGCACATCTGTCCAAATTTCGACGCGTTTGGCATTGACTGCAACCGCAAGTGAGCAAGCCGACGTATCCGAACCACCACGACCAAGAACAACGGTATTTCCTTTTGTGTCTGCCGCAATAAATCCTGGCATAATGGCGCATTGAGACTCAAATTCAATGGGTTTTATGTGGCACTTAGCAGATAAAATTCGGGTGGCCAAAGCACGGTTGTCGTCGGTGTGGCTGATAAAAATATTTTTTGGGTTTAGTTTTTCAAGTGTTAATTGTGTTGCTAAGTAGTCGTAAGCAATTAACGAAGTCATCAATTCGCCAAAGCTTAAAACCTGAGCAATTTCATAAGCATCAAGTGTATCTTTTTGACTGAATTGGTGCAATTTATCAATTTGTGTATTAATTTGTGCTTTAACATTCAACTCTTTAGCAAGTTGATGCAAAGAGGTCTTGATTTCGGTAATTAAAGCCACATCCAAATTTTGGGTAAATTTTTCCAACAGATTGGTAATGCCCGATTTGGCAGAGTGAACAATGATAACACGCAATCCTTGTTTTAAGCGTTGTTGAACAATCATTAAAATTTGTTGCCAACGGCTTAAATTTGAAACACTGGTACCGCCAAATTTAAGGACAACGATAGGGTTTGGTTCATTCATAGTAAATAGTCGAAATATTTTTTTTTGAATGTATAATCAGATAATAACTTATGCAAGCAATAGTAAATGAAATATGACAAATAATACCAAACTCAATTGGAAACAAGTCCGCTGGCACTGTAACAGTGATGATTTTAATTTTGAAACCACCCAAGAGGTTAAGCCTATAAATGAAATTATAGGGCAAAAACAAGCCATCCAAGCATTGGAATACGCCATTGAATCACGGGCTTTTGGACAAAATGCATTTGTCAAAGGGCTGTACGGTACGGGACGTTTGGAAATGGTGAGTGAGTTCTTACACAATCACCCGACACCATTGGTTGATGTGTATGAACACTGTTACGTGGCAAATTTTCAACAGCCAGATCGACCGCGATTAATTACTTTAAAAGCAGGAGAAGCGAAATTCTTCAAACGTTGGATGAAAAAATTTGCTGATTTTATAACCAAGGAACTCAATGATGCTTTAGATGCCGAGGATGTCAATCAAGACAAAGCATTAATGGAGAAAAAAGCACAGCAACAAATAGAAAAAATTTCAAAACCTTTTGAAGAAAAATTAGCGCAAAACGATTTATCCTTACTCAATTTAAAAACAGAAAATGGAGTGCAAACCATAATCGCGCCACTTGTTGATAAAAAAGCAATGGCGCCAGCTCAATGGCAAGAATTAATTCTTGCAGAAAAAATCAACAAACAACAACAAAGCAAAGTACAGGAAAATTTACAGGTATTTAATGCTGAATTTCAAGAAATGATGAAAGAAATTAATCACATTAAATACACATTAGCTGAAAATACACAAGAAAAGATAGAAAAAAAGGCACGCCAAATTTTACACGCGCAAAGTGCTGCCATTGTAAAACGGTTCCACGAAAAAGCGGTGCAACAGTATCTGACCGAAGTGGTGGAAGATGTGATTGAACAGTATTTTTATTCAGGCAAAGATGAATTTTATCCACACAAAAGATACAGCGTTAATGTACTCAATGCCATCGCTCATGACACCCTTAGTCCAATCACTATCGAACGTTCACCTTCTTTGTCTAAATTATTGGGCACCATTGAGTCGAAGTGGGGCGAAAAAGGTCCCGAGCTTTCCGATCACATGAGTATTACTGCAGGAACTTTGTTGCGAGCAAATGGTGGGTTTTTAGTGTTGGATGTGCGTGATTTATTATCCGAGCCAGGAGCATGGAAGATATTAACCCGTACCATAAAAAATCAATTGTTGGAAATCGTTCCAACGGAAATGTCATGGCCATTTTCTCAACCCACGATAAAGCCAGAAGCAATTCCTGTTAAGGTTCGTGTGATTTTGTTGGGCGATGCCCAAACTTATTATATGTTAGATAATCATGATCCTGATTTTCCAGAGTTATTTAAGGTTTTGGTTGATTTTGATACCGAAATTGAAAGAAACAAGTTGAGTTTCAACAATTATGCTCAAGTTATTGCTCGAATGGTTGCCGAAGAGAATTTGCTGCACTTTGATAAAACCGGTGTTGCTGCATTGATTGAACATGGCGCGCGAATTTGCGCTCGCAAAAATAAATTAACAACGAATTTTCCCCGCATCGCAGATTTAGCACGTGAAGGTAACTTTTTAGCGCAAAAGAAAAAAGCCAAACTGGTTAGGGCAGAACATATTAATAATGCCATAAAACGCACCAAACTAAGAGCAGGGTTGCCTTCTGAAAAATTTCAACAAATGCTTGCCAATGGCACAATTAATGTTTTTACTTCAGGTGAACAAGTTGGTGAAATCAATGGTTTGGCAGTGATTCATGCAGGTCCTGTGGTTTATGGTTTTCCGTCACGCATTACCGCAACGGTTGCCCCGGGGCGTGCTGGAGTTATTAATATTGAGGGACGAGCTGATATGTCCGGATCGATTCACACCAAAGGTTTTGCCATATTAGGCGGTTTATTGCGTCATATATTACCAACCAATCATCCGTTGACCTTTAGTGCTTCCATTGCTTTTGAACAATCTTATGGCGGAATTGATGGCGATTCGGCATCGGGTGCGGAGTTTTGTTGTTTGATTTCTGCTCTAACGCAGATACCGCTATCACAAGAGTTTGCCATGACTGGTGCCATTGATCAGCACGGTCGGCTGCAAGCGATTGGCGGTGTGAACGAAAAAATTGAAGGCTTTTTTGATACCTGTCAGTCTCAAGGTTTTACAGGAAACCAAGGGGTCATCATTCCACAAGCCAATGCGGGCGACCTGATGTTGCGTTTTGATGTGCAACAAGCCGTAAAAGAGGGTAAATTTGTTATTCATGCAGTCAGTCACGTTACCCAAGCTCTGGAAATATTAGGCAAACAACCTGCAGGAAATTTAATTGATGGTGAATACCCTCAGGGCAGCATCTTGTATAATGCCATGCAAAAAGTGCATTTATATTGGCAGAACACTAACAACACTAAAGGAGAATAAAGTTATGACAGCAAAAGTCAACTACCCCGGCAACTTAAGAACCATCATGTTACATCTGCAATCCAACAGTGAAGTTATTACCGATGCGCCAGTGGATAATCACGGCAAAGGCGAGGCTTTTTCTCCAACGGATTTAGTTGCTACTGCACTTGCAAGTTGCATGATTACAATTATGGGTATTAAAGCCAATGATTTGAATTTAGATTTGTCGGGCACACATGCCAGTATAAAGAAGCACATGAGTGCATCACCGAGAAGAATTAGCGAGATTGAAATCACAGTCTATTTGAATAAAGATTTTGGTAAAGTGAACAACAAGAAACTCGAACGTGCAGGGCTTACCTGTCCTGTGAGTCAAAGTTTGCATCCTGAAACAAAGCAAAGCATTAACTTTGAGTACCCAACTGGATAAAATTAACTCATTAGCTTAAAAACATGCGACACCAATGAGGGCAATGGTATCGCACGTAAAAACACTACATTTTTAAGGAGAAGAACTAAACTAAATGTTCGATGAGTTCTCATTATAAAGGCAGTTTTGTCTCGATGAATTGATGTAAGTCAAGTTAATCAATTTAGAATCAATTATTTAAAGTTTCAACGCGTATCATGTTGGTTGTGCCCGATTGTCCGAATGGCACGCCAGCTGTTATAACGTATCGGTCACCAGGTTGTGCCGCGTTACATTTGTGAATGATTGTTTCTGAAATGGATACCATATCGCTGGTGTTGTGCGCATCGGGTGATAAAACCGGATGAATGCCCCAGCTCATGGCGAGTTGCTGACAAGATTTTATTTTTGGCGATATAGCCACTACATTGGTTTGAATACGGTTGCGTGCCACTCGTAAAGCGGTTGCACCTGAGCTGCTAAAACAGACCATGATTTTGGCCTTGATATTCGAGGCAATATGACAAGCTGCGGCGGACACAGCATCGGGTGTGTTTTCTTCAGTATGCATTTGCCTTTCTAACATTCGAGCAATGTATTCTGGGTCTTTTTCAACCGTATTGGCAATAGTGCGCATGGTCGTGACGGCTTCATTGGGGAATTTTCCAACGGCAGTTTCAGCGGATAACATAATGGCATCAGTGCCATCAAAGACAGCATTGGCAACATCGCTTGCCTCAGCACGTGTTGGCACAGGGCTATCGGTCATGGTTTCGAGCATTTGCGTTGCTGTGACTACGGGTTTGCCTGCTTGCCTTGACATTCTGATAAGTTTTTTCTGTAACATTGGCACTTCTTGAGGTGATAGTTCAACACCTAAATCACCACGAGCCACCATAATGCCATCAGCAGTGGCTAAAATGCTTTCAAAGTTTTTTATGGCACCGGGTTTTTCGATTTTTGCCATCAGTTTGGCATCAGAATTATGCAGTTTTAAATAATGCCTTGCCAATAATAAATCCTCGTGTTTGCGAACAAAACTTAACGCCACCCAATCCACTCCAAGAGTTGCACCGAAGGCTAAATCCTCAATGTCTTTTTTTGTCATGGCTGCGACCGATAAATCCGCCGTTGGGATATTGATGCCCTTGTTGTTGCTTAGTTTACCACCGACAACCACCTTGGTATGAATCTCTTTGTCAATGACTTGGGTGACAATAACTTTTAGTTTCCCATCATCAAATAGGAGCTCATCTTTTGTTGTGACATCTTTGTATAAATCCTTGTAGCTAATGGAGACACTGTTTTCATCTCCCAAAAAATCTTCGTGGCATGATAAGATGAACGTGTCGCCTTCAGTTAATTTAATTTTGTCTTTTTTGAACTTTCCAACCCGAATTTTTGGACCTTGTAAGTCCAGTAAAATACCAATGACTTTGTCGAGTTTAGAGGCAATGCCGCGAATGGTATCGTAATTAATTTTGTGTTGTTCATGATTGCCATGAGAAAAATTAAGGCGAAATACATTAACGCCAGATTCAATAAGTTGTTCTATTTTTTCAGGAGAGTTACTGGCAGGACCTAATGTGGCAACGATTTTTGTTTTATTATCTTTCACGTGTTTCCATCTTATTTTTTATTTATTTGTGCAATATTTTACCTATTTTAATTTCAAATTGTTACACTAATGTGAATTAAACTTACATTAATTGTAAAACTTATGTCATTAATAAAATGCCCTTCTTGTGGTAAACAAATTTCAGATAAAGCCAAAGCTTGTCAGTATTGTTCTTTTTCTATGCACTACGACAAGGAGGATTTAGAGCGATTAAAGGTCATGAAATACCGAAATTATCGCGATAAAATGTATCGCCTAAAAATGTGGAGTTACACCGCAATAGCCTTGGCATTATTTGGTATTGTGCCTATGGTTTGGAGTTATGTTGAAGCCATTGGTTACGGTTTTAATGTGAACATTACCAATCATTGGGGGGTTAATTTTGTGGTTGTTGGTTTTTTTATTTACGTAATTCTACGTGTCATGATGGTAATTACAAAAAGAGCGTATACCAAATCTCGATATAGAATCGCAATAAAGAGTGCAAGCAGTTGATGTGCATAAGGAATTGACAAAAACTGAATCCACCTGATTGGTGATTAAGATTTTTGGCGATTTCTTAGGTGCATTAAGGGATTGTGCTCTGATTGTGATTTCTATATCGGGATTTGGGGTATAAAAAACCCACATAAAATTGTGCCCTAATTTCGCCACAATTGAGCATGAACTATCATTAGGTTGCCCGTTGACTAACATTTTTTCTTGATTTAATAGCAGCACGCTTTAAACAAGAGGAAAGAGAAATGCCAGAGAAGATAACGACGACCAAACATATTCGTCAACAGCTTGAAGATTTGCATCAGCAAAAATACAACACCGCAATCAAGAAAAAACCAAACAGAAAACTTTATCAAGGTTTGCAATTAAATTGGCGGACAAACACGATTATCATGCTTGTTTTGTTTTATGTGGGTTTGTATCAGGTGCAAGCACAGGCTCAAGATTATTTCAACCTTGATGATATTGACACGGGTATGATGCTTTCCTACCATGAACAAGGCAATGATTACTCGGCATTAACCCTTTTGTCAACACAATATGATGTGGATATTACTGGTATTGTTGCGCAAGTTAAAATCACCCAACGTTTTGTCAATGACTCGCCTAACTGGGTGGATGAAGGCATGTATGCTTTTCCTGTGGCTGCCAATGCTGCGGTTTATCAAATGAAGTTAATTATTGGTAAACGTGAGATTGAAGGCGAAATCCATGAAAAAAAACAAGCACAAGAAATCTACAACCAAGCCAAATCAGAAGGCTTGGCTGCCAGTATAGTTAAACAATACCGCCCGAATCTTTTTACCACCGATGTGGCAAATATCATGCCAAATGAAACCGTTAAGGTGGAAATCACTTACCAACAAACTTTAACCTACGACGCAGGGCATATTGACTTTCGTTTACCTCTGGCGATTAAAAGTCGATACATGCAAGAGCGGTTTCTTGCAGATGAGGGTTCTTCTGACTCCCAAGAATCCAATCTGCAAGGCACTGCTCTTCCAACAACAACCGTTTTGGTTGACAAAAATCGAAGCATAAAAATAAACCTAGAAGCAGGCTTTGAATTAACGGATTTAATCAGTTTGAATCACAACGTCTTAATTTCTCAAAGTAACCATAAACACATCATTGCCCTAAATGATGAGATTTTATACGATGACAAAGATTTTGTACTGCAATGGTATCCAAAACAGGGAAACACACCCAAAGCTGCGATGTTTAGTGAAAAACTCAATGGGCAAGAGTATGTGTTAATGATGTTATTGCCACCTAGGTCAACGCAAGTGAATACACAAAAACGTGAAGTGGTGTTTATCATTGATACCTCAGGTTCAATGGATGGAAATGCCATGAATGCCGCTAAAGATGCGCTGTTATTTGGTTTAACGCAGTTGGATTATGAAGATAAATTTAATGTTATAGAGTTTAATTCTAATGCGCGAGAACTGTTTGATGGTGTTCAAGAGGTCAATACCGAAAACTTAGATAAAGCCATTGATTTTATTGATTTATTAAAAGCAGATGGTGGCACAAATATGTCGCCTGCATTGTCACTGGCGATGGAAGATGAAGTCAGTGAGGGTTATTTAAAACAAATTATCTTTGTTACTGACGGTTCAGTTGGCAATGAAGCGCAGTTGTTTTCTCAGATTAATAAAGACATTAATAAAGCCCGCCTATTTACCGTTGCCATTGGTGCAGCACCAAATAATTATTTTATGAATAAAGCCGCCTTGATTGGTCGTGGCACTTACACCTCTATTGCTGATTTAAACCAAGTTGATAAGCACATGAATGAGCTTTTTGTCAAACTCTCTTCACCAGCTTTAACTGATGTGTTTGTTGAATGGAACAGTGCGGTTGAGCAAAATCCTCGGGTCATTCCTGACTTGTACAGTGATCAACCCGTGTTGATAACTGCCAAAATGAAAGATTTTAAGTCACAAGTGACTTTAAGTGTTTTTAGTCGCAATAAATCGTGGTCAAAAGCCTTTAAACTTAATAAAGATGGGCGTTCAAAAGGCATTGCCCGATTATGGGCTCGCAATCAGATTGAAGACTTAACCGATGATTTAATGCTAGACTCTGAAATAGACCGACAAGCCCTGGAGCAACAAATTACCGATATTGCTTTGCAACACCACTTGGTCAGTGAATTTACTTCGTTGGTGGCGGTGGATAGAAATCCTGAATTAAGTCGTTTGGTGGCTTTACAAAAAAGATCTGAACAAAACCATGAAGTCTTGGCACAGGCAAATTTCCCACAAACAGCCTTGGGGTGGAAGTTGCAATTGCTTATCGGTTTGTTTTTATTTCTTGTTGCTTTTGCATTAAATAAATACAACTATGAAAATTAAAAAAGTAATAGTTTTAGCCATCGTGGTTTTGGGGTTCTGGCATGTAAGCGCATCGGCTTACATGTTCTCCAAAGCCTGGTTGTCGCAGTATTTGATTTCCCAATCGTGGCAACAAACCCTAAAGGATAACAAATTACATAAGCCGTGGTCATGGGCAGATACCTATCCAGTAGCAACCATCAATTTTGAGCGCATTAAACAAAGTAGCGTTGTTTTAGAAGGCTCAAGCGGTCGCAATCTTGCCTTTTCTGTTACCCACCTTAGTGCCAGTGGCATGCCTGATGAAAACAAATCCATGATATTATCTGGTCACAGAGACAGTCACTTTGCCTACCTCCAAGACGTGCAAAAAGGCGATAAAGTAACGGTGCAAACAACCCAAGGTGAGTTTCAATACAAAGTCAGTGAATTAAGCGTTGTTGACAGTCAGAAGCAACAGTTGACTATTTCCAACAAACAAGAATTGATTTTATCAACCTGTTATCCCTTTAATGCCTTAATGGCAGGAGGCAGTTTACGCTATGTTATTAAGGCAAACAGGCTTAAACCTTAACGTGCTTTTAATTCTTTAACAATAGCCTTAGCGACGTTAACCGTGATGTCTTTGTCTCCACCTCTGGTGTTCCAGTTTATGGTTCTAACCACAAAAGAATTATTTCCAGAAAGAACTGAAATCTGGTGGCTGTTGTTTCTTCGGTAATAAATGGCTTTATCTCCAACGTTGGTAATATTTTCTTGTTTCTTGTAGAAACTGATAACCTGTTCTTCAAGAGCAAAATGGGTCATCTCCGTGATTCCCACCTTTTTCATGTCAAGTGCTGTACCCATTTCTGTCAGCTCTAAATCCACTTGAAAATCAATGTCACCTTTTTTAAAAGATACACCGCATTCGCGGTATTTCTCATTTGAAAATTTGATTGCTAAGCCATTGATGCCTTGGATACTAGACTCAACTGCTTTCATTAACATACCGTCACATGAATTAGAAGATACTGAGTTGCTATTGGACTCTCCACAGGAGATAAGTACCGTAATTGTTAAAATTAAAATTGTTTTGTTTATATTGAATTGCATAATTTCCTCTATAGTTTACTTAGTTGTTAATACGACAATTAAACCAAAGTGGTGACAAATAATAAAATATAAGATAAATCTGATGGTAATGAGGTTGTTTATCAACAGCTGATTAAAATGACCAAAGTTTCAAAACGAACCGTAATTCGAGATTGGAAAAAGGCAAAAGCCTTTATCTTTGCTCAATTAAATTAATGAGCCCTTTGCAGGTCATTATCAGGGATGATACGAAGTAAATGTAGCGAAATTGAGACCATTTTTACATGTCATCATAAGACTTTCACGGTCTATCAAGGGTTCTATCAAGGGTATTACCCGAAAAACCAGTTTCGCTCAATGTCATAAAGTTGTTAATAATATGTTGAGCAACTTGCGTTGCTGTAGCTAATTGATTATCAGTTTTCAAACGTTTAAAATCACTGCTGTAAGGGAATATTTCATCGGTTGAACTGCGCAGTGTTTTTTGCATAGCGGTATCAACCACTCCTGGAGAATAGTTGTTGATTAAAATCCCCAGCGGTTTGAGTTCTGCTTTGAGAATATTGGTAATCATTAAAGCAGCGGCTTTGGAAACACAATAACTGCCAATTCCAGCATAAGCATTATTTGCTGCACGAGAAGTCATGGTTAAAATCCGTGCTTTATTGTGCGCTTGAGTTAATTGCGGCAATAAAGCTTGAGTCAAAAAAAGCAGTGGTTCAACATTGGTGCTAATACTTTGATTAAACTCAAACGAATCCACTTCAATAAGCTTTTTGGGTGGATAAAGTACTGCCGCATTGTGCAGAAGAAAATCCAAGGGTTGATTAACTTTATCGGCAATAGTTTTTCTGCCTTTGTGTGTTGAAATATCGGCACCAATTATTTGAATAGTTGGGTGAAGTTTTTGTAAAGCATCAAGTTTCTCGCCACTGCGAGCCGTAGCAATCACACTTAAGCCACATTGCTGCGCTATAGCCACACAAGCCGCACCAATACCACGACTGCCACCCGTAATTAAGATTGTTTTATTTTTCATGTTTCCAAAACTAAAAAAAGCCTAATGCATTAAGCATTAAGCTTTTTTATCTTTAAACCACTTGCGTTAATTAAGGAACATAGTTTTGTGTGGCTACGGCAATTTGCGCCACTAAATCAATATCTACAAATAAAGGTAAGTAGGAATTAACCAACCAGGAGAACAGTTGGTTCACATACATTGGACCTGTGGTAATCACGCCACTTTGTCCACCTGGAATCATTTGGTCAATAACTGGGCCATTTGGTGTCATTAGACCGACAAAACGGCGAGCTGGACCTGCATCAAACATAAAGCCATTGAGTGTTTTTGCTCGAACCGAATGCCTTGATGCATCAAGTACTTCATAACCCCCTTGACGAGCAACACCCGGAAGCCCCTCGGTAGTTTGGAAGCCAAACAAGCCATTGGGAACGCTTAAACTCGCTCCTAAAGGATGAGCAAAAACGATGCGATGCAATTTACCCCAACGGTAATCCATAATATTGGTTGAATTGTTAAAGGCGGGCTTAAACTCATCACTTGCTAATAAGTCTAGTGCTTGTTTTAAACTGGCAAGAATGACAAAATCACGCGCATCCTCAGGTGTAGGGGCTTGTGGATTGGTGAAGAAGTTAATGCCTGATGCACCAACGCCGTGTGCGTTGTCAAAATTATCCAATAAATGCTTAAATCCATTAAAGGCATGTTTGCTTCCTGGTAACCGAGGTGCAAGCAAGTCTTGACCAATGGCTGCATCGACTCCTTTCATGGTGGCATCTATGGTGTTTTGAACTGCCATTGAACGCCATACCGAGTAAATGGTTGCAGCCACAGAATTATTGATTTCATCTTGACTTGGAGCAGCGAGTGCAAATGGATTATCACCAGGATCATAGCCTTTGGTGATGCCTGTTGGCATGCTGTAATCCCATGAACCAAACTTCTCAAGTGTTGCCACAATCCGAGGGTCGGCTAGAAATTGCTGGATGCCGGGCCATGCATCGCTACCTGCTGCACGACTAAAGGCATTGAGAATATGTGGCATAAGAAGTTCCGCATCAACGGGTTGATTATTTGCCTGGAATGTTTTCATATCTGTGGCATCAACCTTTCCTCCTGCATCAAGTGCAGAATGCAATAATCTATCAATACGCCCCATTCTGTAGGATGAGTAGCCACCTTGTGATAAATAATACAAACCCCCACCTGGACGCACTTGATTGAGTGGGTTGTTGTCTAATGATGTGCCAATGGGATCATTGTTAGCATTGGCAAACCAGCCTTTATCAGGGTTGACTACGTGTGGCATTTCTGCTGTTGGGATAATTTCATGCGGTTCTGCTTGATTAGCCTGTGGATTACTTACGGGCATCCATTCGTTTTTATGAGCCCCTGTTCCATCACGAATAAACATCGGTGGTACGCCATCTGGTGCATTCATGGTTTGCAAATCTTCCCGAATAGGCACTTCGGCTCCAGTATAGTAGGCAATATTGCCATCAATATCAGCAACTCCAAAGTTTTGAGAACCGACATCAAATTTTGTGGTGGCATCCCCAAACTCAAAAACATCTTGAGCCATTGACATGTCAAAAAAGGCCTCAGCCTCTTGGGTGGCACTAAAGCCTGTGTACTGCATACTCACCGCACGATTATTTTCACGGTCCACGCTAAGAATTGGTCCATTATTGCGGCGTTTAACTATATAAGTAATGCCACCAGCATCGTAACCAATGTGTTGATTTTCCAGATTGTTCATGACGCCATCACCAATTTGATTGGCGTGATAAACTTGGAATAAATATTGGATTGGTTCTTCTTTGCCTTCAAATACAGTAAAGGCTGGTAAACCAAAAAGATTAGTGCGGATGTCTTCAAAATAAAAATCAGTTTCATCCACTGGGTTTACAGTGCTACCCCAGCACAAGCGTTCATTACAACCTTGTGCAATTAATGGAGCGCCAGGAAAGCCAACACCTGCGGCATTAAATTCTACAACACCATCTTTTTCAGAATAAAGGTGAACTGGATAAAAAACCGATGGATAATCTAATGATAAGTGTGGGTCATTGGCAACTAACGGAAAACCACTGACTGTGTGTTCACCTGATACGGCCCATGTATTGGAACCAATATCCTTTGTACCGTCATTTCTTAATTTGTCTAAATCGGGATTGTTTTTCCAAATGTTAACCAAATCTTCAACCAAGCTTATATCGTTGGCTGAATATTGGGTAAAGTTTGTAGTGTCAAATGTTGCACTTTTATTTGGGCTCTCTTGTTTGTCATTAGCTAAAACTATACCGCCAATGGATTCTAAAAATCCAGGTATGGTGACACGGTCATCGGGTGGTGCAGAACGGTATAAGTCATCCATAAATAGTTTTGTTCCATCAAATCCTGCTGCCGCACCGACTTGTTGCATGGTACCAATAGAAACAGTCCAATCCAATTCTTGTAAATCATTGGATAATTGAAAAGCAATAAGTTTTACAATGGCTAAAGAATCAACAGGTCGCCACGGTTTTACTTTGGTGATTTCTAAACCGCTGTATTCAACGGGCAAATCGTTTTCTGCCAACCACGCATTGATGCCGTTAGCATAAGCTTGCAATAGTTCTTTTGTTTGTTCGCTTGAGGCTTGGTAAGAACGCAAGGCAGCACGTTCAAAGCCTATGGTGCGCAGTTGAATGTCGGTTGGAATTCCAGCAGGACCAACGAGTTCAGAAACGGTGCCACTGGCAAGTCGTCGGGTATAATCCATTTGGAATAAACGGTCTTTTGCATGCAAATAGCCGTACATATAAGACATATCGGCAATGGATGAAGCTTTTATCGACGGTACCGAAGTTTGCGGATACATGACTTCAACTGGATTCATCAATCCTCGTGTTTGTATATCCGTTTGAGCCGTAGCTGCTGTGTTAATAATTAATCCTAAAGCACTTACAAGGAGCGTTTTTCTTATAAGTTTTTTAGAATAACTGTTGGGTTTTGAAAATTTCATATAGAGTCCCCTATGTTATGATTGATTTGGTTAAATTTAAGCGGTATTCTTTCACAAAAACGCTCTAAATCTAATGTGACAAAAATTATATCACAATTACCGCGTTTTTTTTGTTACAATTTTCAAGAATTTTTAAAAGGGTAAAAAAATGTCAGATAAAAATCATTCCAGCAAACAATGGTTATGGCTTCTCATTATTGGTTTGGTGCTAGTAGCCATTGGAAACTTTGCAATTGCCGAACATGGATGGCTCAAAGGCATTATTTTAGGTATTGGCGGTTTAATTGTGGTGTTTGCTTCATCTGAGATGATGATTCATGCCGTTGATGGTTACGCCAAACGCAAAAAAATGAATTCATTTGTCGCCGGTACAATGGCAGGGTTGTCCAGTAATATTCCTGAGCTTGTGATGTTAGCATTTGTCTTAATGGCAACGCCACGGGTTGGATTCATTGTGACTGTTTTAACTTTACATGTTGGAGCGGCAGCATTTGGTTTGTACTGTGGAATATTACCAAGAAATGTAGAAGGCAATGCAAAATTGCCCAAGCCACTTGTGGGTTTAAGTACTGACTTATATGCCGCGGCTGCGGGTGTTTTCTTTAGTATTGGCGTTATCATGTTGTTAATGAAAGCCTTTACAGGCACAGCCGATGCCAGTGCAGCATTAACAATATCAGACCTTTATGTCTTTGGTGTGATACTCTTGCTCATACAAGTTATAGCAGTGACTCGATTAGTCAAACGGTTTTCAAAAGAGCATAAACCTGAATCGGCTGATGATGTGCCAGTGGAACAAAATGCAGACGGGCATTTAATGTCTATGGGAACTATTCTTGCCTTTGGAGTGGCAGGTCTTGCTGTTTCTATTGTGGGTGGTCATGCAGTGGGTGAATTTGCAGGTATTTTGGTGCATAAACTTGAAGCGGCAGGCTATTCACAAATGTTTGGTGCAATAATTTTATCGGTTTTTGCTTCCGCTGGTGCATTTGTGATGATTGGAACAGCTCACTTTCAAAAGAAATATTCCATTGCCATGGCGAATGCCTCAGGTGCTATTACTCAAGTGCCATTTTTAGTCTTACCCATTGCCATGATAATTTTAGCCGCTTTAACGCAATTTGGAATTATTCCTGCTGTCAACACATCAGGAGGAGTTATTCCTATTGATATTCATACCACCAGTGCAATTTTACTGGGGTTTCCCTCTATGTTAGTGTTATGGAAAGCAGTGCAAGACGATGGAGAAGTTAATTGGGTAGAAACAATGACCATGATAGCGATATTTATGTTGGTCATTTATTTGTTAGTTGCTCATGGTTAAAGAGTTACAGCTCCAATGAATTTTTTTATCAAGCGGCATGAACATTGGCTGACTCATAGAAACATAATGGGTAGTGGACTTTAAAGACTGTGAAAGTATTCATATCCAATTTGAGGATAGCTTATGATATAATATAGAGAGTTAAAGTACGAATATTACAATGGCAAAAAGACGATACAAAGCAACTAAAAATAGAAATCAAAACATGTTGTTTCCACCAAGTATTGATGAATATGTAGGTGAAAATAATACAG
>JALSLV010000112.1 GCA_026988115.1 Lysobacterales bacterium
TCTAATAGTTTGTTAATATGGTTCATGACCTGTCCTCTAAATTATGGTATGCAAAGACAATATATTATACTGCCTTTCATAATCCACGTAGATTAGGATGGACAGGTCAAAACATCATATCTAATATATCAAACCTAACCTTGAGAGTTTCTAACGCAATCTAATTTGAAAACTACGGGCGTACAAACCTTGGTCGAACCAATTGTTCAACCAAGGGGCAGTACGGGTCTCATTTTTTTTGAGTTACTTAACTGGAACGATTTGGCAATAAGTTTTGTCGTCAGTTCCGTCATTGCCAACCTTTAATTCAGTTCCATCAGATCCAACTTTATTTCCAGTTCCATCACCGCCGACTTTATTTTCAGTTCCGTCACCACCGATTTTGTTTCCTGTTCCATCACCGCCGACTTTTATACAGACTTGAGAGTATTTTCCTGTGCCGTCTCCACCTACAGAATAAGCATTTGTTGATAAGATTATTGCTAAAGCTATTATTAATTTTTTCATGATTTATTTCTCTATTTTATATTCTAAAAATGAAACGCCATATTCAGGATGGGTTCCTACACTTACATTTTCTTCATAACTAATTAGTAGTTCAGTTATATTACTTTTATAATTATCAATATGCTGTCTAATTTCCTTATGAAGGCTGTTAAATTTATTTGGGTTTATTTGTGAAGAAAAAATAGTTTGTTGTACAAACTTGTCTTCTTTCCTTAAGGTTTTAGAGTTAAATATTATGGTGTCAATTACCCTGTTTATTTGAACAGCTGTAATATTCGAATAGTTAATGTCATTCGTATAGGATAAATTTATAAACTCTAGTATTTCGACTTTATGGCCCAAATCTTTGATATTTCCTCTTTTTACAAGTTCATCCAGAATGGCTTGGTAGGTGAGCATGCCAGCAGCCCGTTGTTCGCATATGCTTTGAAAAGTCCGAAAATGCCCCACTTTTGTAATTTTGTTGCTGTTGTAATACCGGTGAGCAGTCCAGCGTAAATCTTCTAGGATAGTTGCAAGTTTGTCCGGAGATGTCTTGGGTGATTTTCCTTTTAAGTAAGCGGGTATATAACGGCGATTGATTCCTGTTCGAATAGCAATGGTTACATTTGTGGCATCGGGGTCTTGTTTTTTGGCTTCTAAAACCAATTGTTCATCTAATGCATTGAGAATTTCAGTTCTGGAAAGGCGAAATTTTAAAATTATCTTGGCGATGGCTTTAGATAATAGTTTGATGGCATTTTTCTTAAGCTTTTGACTTTCATTTATTTTTTCTTTAGTGTTCATAATCTTAATCTTTTGCGTTTGTGTAATCTTACACATTTAAAACGATATTATTTTCTTATAATGGCTACTCGTGGGTAAATGCTACGACGCGAGTTTGGTCAAATCTCCGACTGTAGCAATTTTAGTGGGATTGCACAACTCCACGGTTGTGCGTAAAGCCAGTAACGAGAACAGGCGTTACTGGCTTTTTTATGCACTAAATAGTTTCACTTTTAAGTCGACAATATATTTCTTATATTTTTTTATATTTATTAAATACTCAAATCATACCACATAAAGGCAGGCTAGAACGCCCATATAGTGTGCTTTTGTCGAGTTTTTATGGGTTTTACTCTCTATTATTCAGCTTTCATTCATTGTTTTTGCATTAAAGTGGGCGTAAGTTTTAGAAAACCAAAAGGTGATAACATGAAAAACATTAGAAATATATTAACAGGATTGACTTTATTAATGGCGACTACTTTTGCCAGTGCTGGTCGTTATGATAATGAATACACCTATGCACCCGTTGTTGATGTCCAACCCGTTTATGAAACGGTTCGTGTACCGCAAAACAGAAGGGTCTGTGAAGACAGGTATAGAGGTCCTCGTGGTAGGCATTCTGGGGAACGCAGAACAAGTTCAGGCGGTGGCGCCGTTCTTGGAGGAATTATTGGTGGATTGTTAGGAAACCGCTTTGGTGATGGTCGTGGTCGTGATGCGGCAACGGCTGTAGGTATTATTGCTGGTGCTGCTATTGGCTCTGGAGCTGATAGAAACCACAATCGTTATAACCGAAGGTATTCAAACTCAAGACGTCATGACCGCAGACAATGTTACACACAACGTGATTATTATGAAGAGCAACGCATTGTCGGTTACGATGTGGCGTATGAGTACATTGGTAGGACTTACCACACAAGAATGCAAAACCATCCTGGTGACAGGGTCAGAATACAGGTTAATGTTCAAGTAGCTGAATATTAACGTTTAAACTTCTCTCTCTTGCCAGTTGAAATACTGGCAGCCCCTAGCGGAAGCTGGGGGCTTTTTTTTGCTTGTTAATTGTTAATTAAATGCATATAAGATAGAATCTCAACTCTCTATCAAAAACTCTCAACTCATGACGGCATTACTTCACCAGACCTTTTCTTTTCTTGATTGGAATTTAGACATTTCAAAACATGAACTGTACTTGAATTATGAGATTGAAAGCATTGGTAAAGTGACTGAAGTTCTTAGTTTTCCGCAATTTTCAATGACACATGTTAATAAAAAGCAAATCAACGCAGCCTGTGATTTAGTGCATTGGATGTGTGGCGTTAGTTATTATAAATCAGGCCTTGCAAAAGAAATAATATTCAAATGTAAACAACCCTCAGAGCAGATGTTGAGTTTTATTAAGAAAACGTGGTTTCATGGTTTGGCTGAGTTGGTTTATGAGAACGGTTTAAAAGGGGTCAGTACCCTTAAATCAATAAACCCACCTACTAAAACCTTATTGTCAAAAGATTTAAGGGTACTGACCCCTTTTAAACTTGTTGCCCTAGGCGGTGGAAAAGATTCCTTAGTTACGATTGAGGAGCTTAAACTACACGGCAGTGAGATTAAATTATTTATGGTTGGAAATTCAAGCCTAATTAAAAGTGTGGCTGAATTTATCGGTTTACCGTTAATTCAAGTCAAACGAAAAATAGATGATAAATTGATTGCTTATAATAAGGCAGGAGCCATAAATGGACACGTGCCTATTACTGCTATCAATTCTGCTATTGGTGTTTTGACGGCTTTGTTGTTTGATTGTTCAGAGGTGGTTTTTTCCAATGAAAAATCAGCCGATTCAGAGAACACCATTAATGCCGATGGGGATAAGGTCAATCATCAGTATTCTAAAAGTTATGAGTTTGAAAAGGATTTTTGTGCTATTATTTTTAAGGAGATTACTCAAGATGTGCATTACTACTCACAACAAAGGCAGTTTTCAGAATTGGAAATTTTGCAAAAGTTTGCACAGTATCCGCAGTATTTTCCTGTATTTACTAGTTGTAACCGTAATTTTCATCTCGATGGTTCGCACAATAACAATTCCTTGTGGTGCTGTGATTGCCCTAAATGCCGATTTGTCTTTTTGGGACTGGCTCCATTTATAGAAAAATCTGAACTATTAAAAATATTTGGTCAAAACTTAATGGATGACGAAAGTCAAAAGCATGGATTTGCAGAATTGCTGGGTTATGAAGGCATTAAACCATTTGAATGCGTAGGTGAAATACACGAAAGCAGACAGGCATTTGATTCGATTAAAAACAAACGCGACTGGAACAATGATGAGTTGGTGGTTTATTTTAAACAAAAACATTATTTAGCCCTGAGTCAATTACGAAATAAACAAGTTGCGATTTGGGGTTTTGGCGTTGAGGGCAGGGCAGTTGCCGAATATTTGCATAAAAACCAGGTGGGATTTACCGTTTTGTGCTCTAAAGGTGAAGAAGACAAAAGTTACTCCTGTGAAATAAAAGAAATTGATGTGGCATTACTTAATCAATTTGATATTATTGTTAAGTCACCTGGCATTAGCCCTTATTCTGATTTAGTGAAAAATTCCAAGGCACAATTTACCTCAGCAACGGCATTATGGTTTGCCAACGAAAAAAACACATCGGTTATTGCCATAACAGGAACAAAAGGCAAAAGCACAAGCGTGAGTGTGTTGAGGCATGTTTTAGAAGCTTTGAATTATAACGTCAATTTGGTGGGTAATATTGGCACACCCTTGATTGCGGCTTCATCCGATTGCGACTATATTGTACTAGAGGCATCTAGTTTTCAAATTTATGATGGAGAAATTCAGGCAGATATTGCGTTAATTAATAATTTATACCCCGAGCATGTGGATTGGCATGAAGGAGCTGAAAATTATTTTAGTGATAAAGTTAAGCTATTGGATTCGGCAACAATCAAAATTATTAATGCCAATAATAAAGAATTGGTTAAGCGAACACACTCCATGAACTGTGTGCTTTTTAATGCAAAAAATGCTTTTCATGTCGAAGGCGAATCCTTGTTTTTACAGGACAGAGAAGTTTTGAAAATAAGTGAGATTCAATTAATTGGTCAACATAATTTAGAAAACATTGGAGCTGTGTTAACAATTTGTAAAGAGTTGAAACTAAATATTGACCGTTGCATTGACGCCATTAAAACTTTTCAACCCCTGCAGCATCGGTTGCAATATCTGGGGAAAATAGGTCAGCATTTTGCCATTAACGATAGCATAGCCACTACGCCAATTGCAACCTTGGCTGCTCTGCAAACACAAGAGTGTTCAACAACGACATTATTTGTAGGCGGCTTTGATCGGGGTAATGATTGGTCTGATTTTGCTCAAAATTTGAACCAGTGTGCACCTAATTTATTATTGTTAACAGGACAGAGTGGTAAAATTATACATGACTATTTGCAACAAATAAATTCTCCAATTTTATTCCATTATTTTACTAAATTAGGTCAAGCCATTAAATTTGCAGTTGAAAATTCACCAAAAAATCATACACTGTTGTTATCACCGGGAGCTCCTAGCTTTGATGAGTTTGAAAATTATAAACAAAGAGGTCTTTATTTTGAAAAGGAACTACACAATATATAGGGTTATTTTTGCCTTGCTACTTTCTTTTGGTGTCTGTGCAAAAGATGAGTTTACAGTACCTCAAACACTACTCAACCAAGTTGATAAGGGTAATGCAGAGGCAGCTTATTTTATTGCCACAACTTTTTTTGAAGGGTCTGAGAAATTTGCTGCTAATTACGATAAAGGATTAAAGTGGCTTAAAAAAGCCGCAGATATGGGTTATGCGTATGCCATGAAAGATTTGGCTATAGAATTTGAAAATAAAGCAAATTATAAAGAAGCTTTGAGTTGGTACATGAAAGCGGCAAATTTAGGTCTTGGTTCAGTTTTTGATAGCATTGCGACTTATCATTATTATGGACGAGCAGGGCTTGAAGAAGATTGCGCTGTAGCTTACCAATGGTATGAAAAAGGAGAATTAAAGGAAAATGAATTTGCGTTTAATAACCATGCGTGGTTTTTGGCAACATCTGTTAAAGAGGAATGCCGTAATCCAGAAAAAGCTTTAAAAGTCATATCAAATTTAATGGCTATTTTTGATGAAGATGATTTAGTTCCATGGTATATCTGGGACACCAAGGCGGCTGTTTTGGCATCCGTTTCAGATTTTGGTGCAGCTATCAGTTTGCAACAATGGTTGATAGATGAGATGAAAAAGGCCGATGTAAAAATCAAGCCATCCTATTTACAGCACTTAGAATCCTACAAAAAAAGAAAACCTTGGCTTGAACTCGAACAACCGATTAAGTAAAGATTAATTGTACTGCTCACTTCGCCATTCCTGCGTAGGCAGGAATCTAGTGTATTATATTTACTACTATACAATACAGCCATCCTGACATGTGAGGCTAATATTTATAAGATTACCCGCCTTCGCGGCAATGACGTTAGGTGTGAGTAGTTACGATTAATTTTCAAAAGACGATTTGAATACCGTATCAAAATCAACAACATTGGGCACTAGTGTATTAATTATTAATTCTGTATTGAGTGCTGAATTAACCACATCAAGCGTTATATTGCCCGTTGTTGGTGCGGCAGCTACAGTGAAGGAAAAGCTAAATAACATGCCCCAATCCTGTTCATTTGCTGCACTGCCAGTGATTTTAAGTTCATCATTGCTTATGCTAAAAGTCCAATCATTAAGTGCATTATCATCTGCATCTGAAAAAACAGGATTATTAAATGGAGTCAAGTTGGGTAAAGCCAGCCGAAATTGCGAAAACCTTGGGTCGTAATCGTAGTTTTCGATGGCATAGTTGTAACGATAATTACCATTACCTAAATCGATGACTTTGACTGCAACGGTTAAGTGACCTTCACTTGTGCTGAGTGTTTTAGAAGCTTGCATGGCGGTAGTTGTATTTGGTACTACATAATTATCGAGTGCTGCACCATTGGTGAATGTGTTTCCTGCATTAATATTCCAGCCCGCACCATTTGGTGTCGGAGCAATCGTGCGGTAACCCATAGAGTTAAATATATCAATGTCATCTCGAATTACGTACCAAGCTTGAAAGAACAAGGCATTGTTGTTAACGTCTGTTAATTGATTTTTACGGACGACTAAACGGTTTTGTCCGGGTTGGTTTGAGGTGTTTTGTTGTGAACCGGTGCAGGGCATTGGATCAAAAAATGAACCACAATTATCCCAAATTCCTGAAAAAGCATCCAACTCAGAACGTGGTCCAAGGGCGTTGTTGGAATCATTATTGCCTGTGCCATAGACATCTTCACATCCCAACCCTAAGACATGACCACCAGGACAGGCGCAATTAGAATTAATGGTGAAAAAAGCATGTTTTATCCCAGATAAGCCGATTTGTTCAAAGCGATTGTCGACTTCTCGGTAAATTGACCAATTTAAATAAGGGTGTTGATCCGTATTGTACGGGGGAGAGTTTCCTGTAAATTTTTGAAACCATGCCACATCGGCTGTGCCAATGTTTTTAAGACTTGCAGAAGGAGTGATGACGATTTTATCTGCACCTACATTGCCAAGATATGCAATTTGTCCAATATCTAACAGGGTGACATCGACTTCTCCCAAAGGAGGCCAGACAGGGTTGTTTGCACAGGTGACGGCTGCAATGTTTTTGCTTGATGTGATGGCTTTTTTCGGGATTGATAAGTGATTGTAGGTGTGGAGTTGTCCAACCACTTGATTGGCATGCAAAGGTTGATTGAGTAATTGAGCAAACTTTTGTGTGGCAATCAAGTCAATATTGGACATTTTAAGAAGCTTTTTGTCTAAGTCCAATTCAATATGAATGCTGCTGGCTGTAAAAAGTTCATTGCCATTGTTGTCTTTAATAACAAAATTAACCAAATCACTGCTGTTGAATAGTGTGGTTGGCTCAAGTGTTAAAGAATCGATCATCACTGTTCTGTCTTGGTGAGTAAAACTAAGGTTTGCCTTGATTTTTAAAGAACCATCGGTAACTTGAGAGATGATCCCATAAGGCACTTGCAGATTTAATTCAGTGCTGTTGTCTATTGGAAAGACCAGGTGATTGGCACTCCAATGTTTGTTTGGAAATTGCGGGGCTGGGTTAACAGTGGTGTCGTAAATAGAAAAAATAGTGTAGATGAAGCGTAAGTCGGCTTCGCCGCCAGTGGCTTTCCAACGCAAATCAAGTTGTTGTTGCTTGTTTGGATCTTGAAGCTTGTCGAGCCATGATTGTTCAGCATAGGTGCTGACACTGTTTAAAATCAAGGTTGCTAAAAGGAAAAATCTCATTGCTAACTCGCCTCATTAAATTTGGGTTTATAAAATCTTACTTATAATCCTTTGGTATATCTTTTCAAGATTCCTTATGTCTTCGACTAAAACACACTCATCAATTTGATGAATGGTTTTATTGATTACTCCTAACTCTACCACATCAACACCGTATTGCGCAATGAATCGACCATCTGAAGTGCCACCCGCGGTATTGAAATCTGGTTTAATGTGACAGATTTCACCAATACTTTGAGTTACTGCTGTATGCAAATGTTGTGATTGACTGTAAAAGGGCAGTCCAGAAAGGTTCCATGAAAGCGAATAGTTCAAGGCGTGTTTATTTAATAATTGTTTAAGTTGTTGTTCCAGTGACTGTTTTGAAGATTCGGGTGAGTAACGAAAATTCGCAACAATAATCATATCAGCAGGTATGATGTTGGACGTGTTACTTGAGGTTTTTACTGATGAAATTTGAAAACTGGTGGGTGGAAAATCATTATTGCCATTATCCCAAGTAAAGTGGGATAATTCTTCAATAAAAGCAGCGGCTAAAAAAACAGGATTTTTGGCATTTTGTGGATAAGCTACGTGTCCTTGTTTACCATGGATAGTAATTTCAACATGTAAAGAACCGCGTCTACCAATTCGAACCACGTCACCTAGTGTTAGTGAACTGGAAGGTTCACCAACTAAACAATAATCAAATGTGTGTTCTTTTGCAATATAAGGCATCATTTTTTTAATGCCATCAGTCGCAACTCCTTCCTCGTCACTAGTCAACATAAGGGCTATTTTACCTTTGTGGTTTGGTTGACTTGTAACAAAACTAATCATTGCAAGAGTGAAAGCCGCAACTGCGGATTTCATGTCAGCAGCTCCTCGTCCATAGAGATAATCGCCATCAATAACGGCTGAAAAAGGAGGGTGTTTCCATGCGGATTCATCGCCTACTGGTACAACATCCGTGTGCCCTGCAAATAAGAGGCTCTTTGAGTTTTTGCATTCTTGCCCGTGCCAAGCAAATAAATTATCTACTTTGACAAAGCGTTTGTGCTCAATCTGAAATCCTGCATCGATTAAAAGTTGTGCAAGTAATGGCTGACATCCCGCATCATCAGGCGTAATGGATTGTCTTTTAATCAGTTCTTGGCTTAAAGCTATGACATCATATTTAGACATGATTTTACCTGTTGTAGGGTGGGCTTGCCCACCAATAATGTATTTTGAAGTGTTAAACCCATTTGTCAGGGAAATAGCCAATATAGTATTGACCCTGTATTTCCACAATCGGACGTTTCAATAAGGTTGGATTGGTGACAATTAGGTCTATTGATAAATTGGACTTTTCATTTTCTGAAAGTTTACGCCAAGTGGTACTGCGCTTGTTGACCAGGTCTTCCATTGAATGTTGAGATAAAAAGGATTCAACTAATTTTTTATCTATACCATCAACACGGTAATCGTGAAACTCACACATGCGCCCATTACTGGCACACCATAAGATGGTTTTTTTAATTTTATCGCAGTTTTTAATCCCAAATATCTTCATCAGATTTACTCAAATAGTCAGCAATATGTTGGTTTAATTCATTCAGTCCTGTTCGGGTTATGGAAGAAATAACAAAAACAGGATTTTTCCAATTGAGTTCTTTAACATACTCTTTAACTTTCTCTTTAACCGTGTCTTTTGCCATTAAATCAGATTTAGTGAATACCAGCCAACGCTCTTTACCTTGTAATTCATTAGAGAACTTTTCCAATT
Source organism: Lysobacterales bacterium (assembly GCA_026988115.1). Classification (GTDB taxonomy): domain Bacteria; phylum Pseudomonadota; class Gammaproteobacteria; order Xanthomonadales; family Marinicellaceae; genus NORP309. The sequence continues at coordinate 9,388 of JALSLV010000112.1, forward strand.
CAATTTCTAAGGCTTTAAATTGTTCCACAGGATCGGACAAGCCTTCGTAGGCGGGCAATTCAACCATGTGTAATAATAAACCTGTTCTTTGCAGGTGTTTTAAAAATTGAATACCAAGTCCAGCTCCTTCTGCGGCCCCTTCAATCAACCCTGGAATATCGGCAACAACAAAAGAAGTTTCCGAATCTATGCTTACCACGCCAAGGGCAGGGTAAAGTGTGGTAAATGGGTAATCAGCAATTTTTGGTTTTGCACTTGAAACAGCATCGACATAAGTGGACTTTCCTGCATTGGGAAAGCCGAGTAAGCCAACATCAGCTAAAACTTTAAGCTCAAGGCGCAATTGCCTGACTTGTCCTTCTTCACCTGGCGTGAATTGTTGGGGTGCGCGATTACGAGAACTCTTAAAGTGCATATTGCCCAAGCCACCTTTACCACCAGCTGCCGCAATAAGCACTTGATTGTGTTCAGTAATATCGCCCACTTTGATGTCCATTTCTAAATCATAAACTTCGGTACCAACAGGAACTTTGATAATTAAATCATCGCCTTGCTTGCCATACATTTGACGACCACGACCACTGACACCGCGTTGCGCTTCAAAAATTTTCTTATGGCGAAAATCAATCAAGGTGTTTAAGCCTTCGTGACCGATTAATATAACATCCCCACCTTTGCCACCATCACCACCATCAGGACCACCTTTGGGTTCAAATTTTTCACGACGGAAACTGGATGAGCCACTGCCACCATGTCCTGCACGAACCACTATTCTTGCTTCATCTACAAATTTCATGGGGACATTTTAGCATTGAGATGAAAAAAATCGTTAGTTTAAAATACAATGGCATAAAAAAAGGTGTAACAAGCCCAAACATTTCATACAAGGTTACATTTATTTAATGTAAGTTTCGGGTAAAGTACACCTTTTTCATTCTTTTTGGGTTTTGGATTAAAACTTGCTAGTCACCATGAACCACACTTTTGTTGTGTCCGTTGCGTGTGTGTCTGCATTGTAAAAAGCACCTTTTAATAATAAGGAGACATTTTTGTTTACTTTATGTGCAATGGAGAAATCAAACTCAGTGCCCAAATCACGTGATGAATCTTGTGCAGAAAAATCGTGATAAAGAGCGTTCCATTTAAAGCCATTAACGGATCCTTTTGCTCCAATGAAGAAATCTTCTATGCCATCAGCAGGCGTGCCTAGAAACTTATCAGCCCAGCCATTAAAAGCGTGAAGTGTTGCTAGTGGCGTTCTAAAAGCAGAGCCTGCATTATTCCTGTCTCCTTCTAATACTTCATAGCCTGTATAAATTGTAGCAGCATCGAGTTTATAGCCGCCGTCAAAGCGATAATAGTTTGCAGTGTAGTTAACTGGGTTATTGTGTGCATCATTTTGTGTAGCATACTCAATGCCATAATTGAAAGCATTCATTTTGCCAGCAAATTTCGCGCCAAATGTTGCAGTGGAAAAAGCTGCTGCATCTTTATTGTCGATATCATAGTAATAAACAGTGAGTTTTCCTAAATCATCAAAATTGTTTGACCAGTTTGCTAATACAGTGGAATTATCATGGTTTCCTGCGGCAACATCATCACCAAAAATACGATTAACCTTATCAACATAAGCAACAAAGAGTTTAGAACCCGAAATATCAAATGATCCCGATATTGCATCATAAGTTTGCTCATTTTGACGCCAACCTACACCACCGACAAACCGCTGGTTATCAAGTAGAATTCTTTGTCGCCCCACTTTTACACCACTGCCTTCATTAAAAGCATAATTAAACCATGCTTGGTTGATTTCAGTACCTTGTGGATCAGCAACAACTGGATAGCGAGTGTTGCCAGGAGAGTTTCCAGCACCTGAATTATAGTTATCACCAAAAACTTCCGTAACATTATCGGCTTCGATAAAAAATGTAAAACCATTATAAGCTTTGGTTTTATAGTTTAGTCGTGTCAGTAATGTTGATGCATTGGCATTGAAATTAAATCCATCTTGATCAACAAATTCATATCTGTATCTGAGCATCAGATTTGAGTTGCCATCGCTAATGGCATCAAAAAAGCTATCACTTTCATCAGCAGATGCATTTACTGTTTGTAATAAGCCACAAACAGCTAAGGCTAAAATACTTTTTTTCATTTGGTTTATTCTCTATAAAAACAATTTGAGTTTTCAACTGGCTTTTAAAAGAATCAAGCCAATTGCAGTTAAGTTATGTTTGCATTATAAATTTTGGGTTTTATATGACCTTGATTTAGGTCAATTTAGATAAATCACGTGTTATTACCAAAAAAAGACTTGTTTTGAAAATAATTGATTGTTAGACTTCACCTAACAATTAAATAGATAGATATGATAACAACACAACAACAATTTAATTCATCACTTTTCACAATCACTAGTGAATGTGTATCTGTTGTTGTTCGACGCAACCGCCGACGTATAAATATGCCAGGTTGTGAGGTCTTGTGATTTAATTATTTAATTAAAACAAATACTTTGAAAACCTGGTGTAAAAGCCAGGTTTTTTTGTTTCTGGCTTATGCACTTTAAAAGAACTTAAATCTGGAGCAAGAAATGCACAAAAATTTTATTACTACCGAAAATTGGTCAAAATCTGAACTAGAGGATTTGCTGACTGTTGCCGGTGACTTAAAAAACAACCCTTTTCATCAAAACTTGAAAAACAAATCCTTTGCTTTGTTATTTCTTAATCCCTCTATGCGTACACGTACTTCATTTGAGATAGGAATACAGCAACTTGGTGGAACAGCGGTAATTCTACAACCAGGGAAAGATGCATGGGGTATTGAATTTAATAACAACGTGGTGATGGATGGTGATACAGAAGAGCATATTAAAGAAGTGGCAGCAGTACTATCAACTTACGTGGATGCTATTGCGGTTCGTGCTTTTCCAAAATTTATCTCTTGGGAAGACGATAAACAAGATAAAGTGATCCAAGCATTTAAAAAATATGCCAATGTGCCAATCATCAATATGGAAACGATAGTTCATCCCTGTCAGGAACTGGCATTGATGATGACGGTTAAAAAGCATTTAGGTGAAGTTAAAAATAAAAAGTTCCTAATGACATGGACTTATCATCCTAAACCACTCAACACAGCTGTTGCCAACTCAGGTATTTCTATTTCTTCTAAGTTTGGTATGGATGTGACATTATTATGTCCAAACAAAAATTATATTTTGGATGAAAAATACATCGAACTGGCTAGAAAAAACTGTCAAGCCCAAGGAGCAACTTTTAGTATTAGCCATGATATTGAACAAGCCTATGCCGATGCCGATTTTGTTTATGCTAAATCATGGGGAGCACTGCCTTTTTATGGTAATCCAGAAGAAGAATGGAAGCAAAGGCGTAAGTTTCAGCATTTTATGATTGATGAACACAAAATGGCTATGACAAATAACGCTAAATTTTCACATTGTTTGCCCTTGCGTAGAAACATAAAAGCCACCGATGCAGTGATGGATGCCGATTATTGTGTCGCCATCGAAGAAGCCGAAAACAGATTACACGTACAAAAAGCCATGATGCTGGCATTATTTGGAGAAAAATTATGAAAACCCAAAACAATAAAAAACTTGTTCTCGCCTTTTCAGGCGGATTAGACACCACCTACTGCTTGCATGACTTGGTCAAAAAAGGCTACGAAGTGCATTCGGTTTTTGCCAATGCGGGTGGAATATCGAATGAAGAAATTGAATCAATTAAACAACGTGCTTTGCAATTAGGAGCAACAAAACACCACAGTTTTGATATAAAAAACGATGTCTGGAAGGAATTTGTTACACCATTGGTCTGGTCACATGCCCGCATGAACAATGAATATCCGCTACTATGTTCGGATCGCTACATGATTGTAAAAAAATGCTTACAGTTGTGCGATGACCTTGACACCAAACTATTTGCCCACGGCTGCACCGCCATGGGCAATGACCAATTTCGTTTTGACCAAACGGTTAAATCACTTGGGGATTATGAAATTATTGCACCGATTCGTGATTTGCAAGCCCATGTCAATTCGGTGCGAGATTATGAAATTGAACAACTAGCCAAAGCAGGCATAGAAGTCGCAGGGCAACACAAAGCCTATTCAATCAATGAAAATATGCTCGGTGTGACAATATCTGGAGGCAAGATTGACGAATTTGAACAACCCGATGACAGCTCTTACTTATGGGTCAAACAAAGAAAAGACTGGCCACAAAAACCCTTGTCTTTAACTGTTGGTTTTGAACAAGGCGAAGCAATTAGTTTAAATGGTGAAAAACTAGATGGTGTCAGCATTATCGAAAAACTCAATAAAAAACTGGGGCAATACGGCATAGGCAGGCACATCTATACCGGCGATGTCAGTATCGGTTTAAAGGGGAGAATCGTCTTTGAATGCCCTGCCATTGATGGATTGTTAGCTGCTCATCAAACCTTGCAAGACACGGTTAATTCCAAATTTCAAAACCAATTTAACCACATTATTGCTAATCGCTGGGCTGAGTTGGTTTACAACGGCTATTTCCACGAACCGCACAAAACCGACTTAGAAGCCTACCTCAAAAGCTCACAATCGCACGTAACAGGCACGGTAACATTGTACAGCGAAGGTGGTAATTTATTGGCAACAGCGATAGAGTCGGACTATATCGTGCAAGACAAAGATTCAGTTTACGCTCAATCCTGTGCTTGGTCACCTGCCGATGCCGTTGGATTTATTAAGCTTGCTGGACAAGCCTCAACATTGGTTAATAAGGTCAGAAGAGGATAAAAACTGTATAATACAATTATTATGAAGAATACAAACCAAATAGAAATATACCAAAGCACCGATGGGCAAACACAAGTTGAATTAAATTTTAACCAAGAGTCCTTGTGGCTTTCCCAAAAACAAATGTCTGTATTGTTCGATAAAGACAGCGATACAATAGGCTTGCATTTAAAAAATATTTATAAGGAAAAAGAACTTATAAAAAATGCAACTACCGAGGATTCCTCGGTAGTTCAACAAGAAGGAAATCGCAAGGTTAAACGTCAGATAAAACTCTATAACCTCGATGCAATTATTTCAGTTGGTTATCGTGTTAATTCGAAAAAAGGTACTCAGTTCCGTATTTGGGCAACTCAACGCTTAAAAGAAATTCTTACCCAAGGCTACTCCCTTAACCAACAACGCTTTAAACAAAATTCCAAAGCATTGCAACAAGCATTAAAGCTCATAGAGAAAACGGCTAAATCACCAGAACTAACATTAGAAGCAGGCAGAGGTCTAACAGAAATAGTTACACGTTATACCCAAACGTTTTTATGGTTGCAACGCTATGATGAGGGATTGCTAGACGAACCAAGGGGAGAATCAGGTGGCAGTCTAATTCCGAGTAAAAAAGCCATGGAATTATTAAGTGAATTAAAAAATTCATTAATCAAACGCGGTGAAGCAACAGAATTATTTGCTCAACCTCGTGCTGAAGGTTTAGATGGAATATTTGGTAATCTAGAACAAACGGTATTTGGCGAGCCTGCCTACCCAACAATTGAAAGCAAAGCCGCTCATTTATTGTATTTTATCGTGAAAAACCATCCTTTCTCTGATGGCAATAAACGTAGTGGTGCATTTTTATTTGTTGATTTTTTAAGTCGCAACAATCGGTTATTAAACTCATTAGGCGAGCCAATTATCAACGATACAGGACTGGCAGCATTGACATTGCTTGTTGCTGAATCAGACCCAAAACAAAAAGAAACCCTAATTCGACTCATTATGCATATGCTAGGAAATCAACCATGAAAAAAACAAACAAAACACTAAAAAGCATACTCAATAACTTAGATTTCCTCATTCAACAAGACACACAAAATCCGCCTCGCAAGATTTGCCAAGAGGATGAGTTGTATGTTCAACTGGAAAATCATTTCAAGCAATGTGGTTTTACTGTTGCAATAACCGACCTTGGCGATGGGCATGTGATATTTTATGCCAAAAAAGGCACGCCAAGCGTGTTATTTAATGTGCATTTAGATACCGTTCCTGTGACGGCAAGCACCATTGAGCAATGGCATTACGACCCTTTTAAGTTGACAATTGTTGACGATAAGGCTTATGGTCGTGGCAGTTGTGACATCAAGGGCGCGGCCGCAATTCTTATGCTTTTGGCAGAATCAGCTGATGATATGGCGGTGGTTTTTACCTCAGATGAAGAAGGAGCCAATGGTTGTTGTGTACAGAGTTTTATCGATAACAACGACTTATCGCAATACCAACAAATCGTTATTGCCGAACCCACACAAAGCAAAGCGGTGGTTTCACACCGTGGCTATTTATCGACTTATATCGAGTTTATCGGTGTATGCGGGCACTCTTCTATGGCGATTGCTTTAGAAGAAAACGCTATACATAAAGCCAATAAATGGCTGTTTCAAGCTATATGTTATGCAGGAAGTTTCGTCAAAGAAGATAATCCAGCAGGCATTTGTTTTAATGTTGGTGTTATCAAAGGTGGCGAAAAAAATAATATGATAGCCGAAAAAGTCAATCTGGATTTTAGTGCACGCGTTCCAACAGGTGTTTCATCCAAGGAAATTTTTGAAAACATGCAAGTCTTTGATAAAAAGGCTAAATTTAGAGCAGGAATGATGGCTCCACCCTTGCCTGCCGATGGTCAAAACGATAAAGCCAGTCGTGCGTTTTGCTCAAAACAAGCCATTGAAGTTGCTAACCCTGTTGATTTTTGGACCGAAGCCGCCCTTTTTTCACAAGCGGGTTTCCCTGCCATTGTCCTGGGCCCTGGTGACATCAAACAAGCCCACACCATTGATGAATGGGTTGAGATTTCTCAACTGGAAAAAATCTACAACATCTACCAAGGAATTATTCATGCAAGCTAAACAAAATTTAATCAAACAAGTGCTGTTACAACTCGGTCATTCCACCGAAGCACAGTATTATTTGGATCAATACAGCAACCACCAGCACGTTAAATTTGCTGTGGTCAAAGTCGGAGGCAATGTTATTGCCAAGCAACTTGAGGAGTTGGCACAATCCTTGTCATTAATCACACATTTGGGATTAATCCCTATCGTTTTGCACGGAGCTGGCACTCAAATTGATGCCGCAACCAGCAAACAAAACCTGCCTGTACAAAAACTGGATGGCTTGCGTGTTACCGATGATAATACCATCGCATTGATTCAACCTGTTATCAAAGATGTGCATCAAAAACTGCTGGATGCTTTGGCAGAACACGGCATAAAAACTAAGAGCATCTTCAACAATGTTTTTTCTTGTGATTATTTAGACAAAGAAAAATACGGGCATGTCGGGCAAATTAAACAGGTCAAACTGGATGAAATTAACCAAGCCATCAAACACAAACAAGTGCCTGTTTTGAGCTGTCTTGGCACCGATGATGCTGGTAATGTGCTCAATATCAATGCCGATATTGCCATTCGTCAACTGGTGTGGGAATCCAAACCAGCCAAAGTGATTTTCGTCACCCCAACTGGTGGCATGTTGGATGAGAATGAGCAATTGATTTCTGCCATTCAATTGCACAACCAATACGACAACCTTATGCAACAACCGTGGTTGCATTCAGGCATGAAATTGAAAATTCAACAAATTTACCAACTGCTCAAACCCATGCCACGCAAACTCAGCGTCTCCATAACCGCTGCCAGCGAACTTGGCAAGGAACTGTTCACCCACAAAGGCAAAGGTACGTTTATTTGCATGGGAGAAAACATCAACCACCACCAAATCATCGGCTCAACAGTAAAGCTCAAACTTATTAGCTTGCTCGAAAACACCTTCGGTAAAAAATTAAAAGCTGATTTTTTAGATGAAATAAAACTCAAATCAATCTTTATATCCGAATCAGGACAAGCCGTTGCCTTAGTCACCGAAGGTCATAATGGCATAGCCTATTTGAACAAATTTGCCGTCACACCACAAGCCCAAGGGCAGGGATTAGGCAAAGCCATTTGGCAACACATGTTGTCGGTCTATCCACAGTTGTATTGGCGTTCTCGCAGTAACAATAAAATCAACGCATGGTATTACAAGCAAGCCGATTGCAGTTACAAAAAAGACAACTGGATTGTGTTTACCACGGGCATGACAATTGCAGCAGCCTTAAGGTGTTTACAAGTTGGTGCTGATTATGCCGATAGCTGGCAGGAGAAAGCATCATGATAAAAGTCGCTTTAGTTGGAGCCAGAGGTTATGTTGGGTTTGAATTAATAAAACTTATCGACAATCACCCACAAACACAATTGCTTGCCGCTTATTCGCGTGAATATAACGGTAAAAAAGTCTCTGAGATAGTCACAGGTTTTACTGAAAAAGATTTGTGTTATTGTGCCGATGAACTTGAAGGCTTAGCCGAAAAAGATTTAGATGTCATATTTCTCGCCTTACCAAACGATATTGCGGCTAAAAACCACGATTTATGGCTCAAAATCAGCAAAAAGTGCGTCATTATCGACTTAAGTTCAGATTTTAGATTTGATGATACATGGACTTATGGACAACCCGAAACCCGCCAAAAGCACATCATGGGCAAAAAACTTATTACCAATCCTGGCTGTTATGCCACCGCTTCGCAACTTGGCATATTACCTATCCTTGAGCAACTTGATGGCACACCGCAAATATTTGGAGTTTCAGGCTATTCAGGAGCGGGCAGCAAACCCAGCGACAAAAACAACCCAAAATTACTCAAAGACAACCTCATGGCTTATAAACTGGTTGACCATATCCACGAAAACGAAGTCAGTCGCGTGTTAAATCATCCAGTCAACCTCATGCCACACGTCGCCGAATTTTTCAGAGGCATACACCTGACGATTTCACTTAACTTAAAACAAGAAAAAACAGCATCCCAAATAACACAAATTTACCAAGAATTTTATAACAATTTTGAACTCATAAAAGTCACAAAACAAATCCCCGAAGTCACCCAAGTGCAAAACACTCACAATGTCCTCATCGGCGGCTTTAGCACCAAAGGCAAACACCTAGTCCTCTGTGTTTGTATCGACAACCTACTCAAAGGCGCCGCCACCCAAGCGATACAAAACATGAACTTAGCATTGAGATTGGAGATGAATTTGGGGATTGTTTAAATCAAAAGCGTAACGCGAAGCTCGCAAAGAAGGCGCAAAGGCACGCAAAGTTTAAAAAAATATCACTTCCCAAACAAAAAACTTCGTCATTTCTGCGATGGCAGGAACCTCATTGGTTATCGTGGTTTTGTTTGAAACTGATAAGAAACTCGGATATTCACTGAGGAGGTACAGAGTTTCACGGTGTTTTTTCCTCGTTCCTCACGCTCCGCGTGGGAATGTATTGTTATTTAATTTGTAGAGTATTGGTTGTATTTGAGATATACACTACCATGCAGAGCCCATCTTACGCAAAAATCGAGAAAAAAATTCAACATTGCAAAGGTCTCTAATTATAGGTAACTCATAAAAAAGCCCTAATTGAAATTCTATTAAGGCTTTTTGACTGTTTTGTATTGTAACTTATGCTTGCGGTGGCAATCCATCCTCTGCATCGGGGCTGGATTTGTCCTTGCCTCCAAGCTTGGATGAGACCCATGAGGTAGCTTTATCCTTCATTTCACGGAATTTCTTTGAGCCTTTTTCAAGTTTAGCTTCCCACTCAGGATTTGGTTCCTGTCCTTCGGTTACTTTAAAAAAAACTTGCATCAAAGCTGTCATGGCAAATGGATCAATCAAAGCCGCTTTGATGCTGATAGATGCAACAACAGCTATCATAATTGGCCATGCACCACCTGTTTGGCCAGTTAATTTTAAGGCTGCAGCAATAGGACCAAAGGTGATCAATAACACTAATGCGGTTAATACCCAACTAATTAGGGTAACAAATACGGCATTCTTTAAAAATTTCTTGTAGTTCTGTGCGTATAGAACGATGGCAGTTTTAGAACCTTCCCACGGGTTGTCGATTTCATTCTTTATGTTGTAGGCTAAGATAATTTCATCCACATAAGTCATGGAGTTCTTGACCACAGCACTAATGAATTTGACAATCGGTTGTGGAATGAAGGGCAAGAAACGCATGATGCCTTCAAACATACCGGTAATAAATTTTACCACTTTTTTAATGATTTGATCGACTGCAAATAAAACAGAGGCCTCTTTGAAGCGTTCTTTTACTATGCTTTGTGCATATGCAATTTGTCCTTTTCCTGATGGGATTTCTTCGTCATCAAGGTGTTTCATAATGACGGCAATGTGTCCAGCTTTAACCATGTAAAGCAAATACTCTCGCACATAATACAGGACACCAGAGACTATCCCGAAGCCACCAATTACACCATAAAAAAGTCCTGCCTCTTTATTGCCAGCAACCGAACCAATTAAATTACCGACTCCTGCACCCGCGCCAGTGCCAACAATGTAGGCAATGGTAATGCCAAAATATATCAAGAATCGAAAGAGCATAAACTCTTTGGTTTTCCACAGTGCGCGAAATACGTCTTTTAAGTTAAAATCTATCATAATTTTTTTCTAAAGGGGTCAGTACCCTTTATCTCCTCTTTTGTTTACAACCGATACGTGCCGGCATTAAAGGGTACTGACCCCTTTTATACAATAGGGCGAATCCCTACCGCATTCTTTAATTTCTTCAAAAAAGGTGCTGAAAACTCTCGTGCTTTTACAGCGCCTTTTAATAATTCTTGTTCAATCAGTTCTGGTTGTTCCATAAGTTGGTTATAACGTTCTCTTGGTTTTGCCAACTCATTGTTGATTAACTCAAACAACTCTTGTTTGGCAGCCCCCCAGGCGATTCCTTCGGCAAATTTTTGTGCAAATATTTGGGTTTGTTCTTTGGTGGCAAAGGCTTTGTAAATATCAAACACAAAAGAATCATTAGGGTCTTTTGGCTGACCTGGTTCGAGTAAGTTGGTCTTTATCTTCATGATGTGTTTACGCAGTTTCTTTTCAGGCAGCCATAAAGGAATAGTGTTGTTGTAGCTTTTGCTCATTTTGCGGCCATCAAGTCCAGGTAATACCGCTTGGTCATCGGCGACTATGGTTTTGGGCATGACAAAATGTTCACCAAAATGGTGGTTAAAGCGCGCAGCAATATCTCGTGCCATTTCTAAGTGTTGGGTTTGGTCTTTGCCAACGGGCACTTCGTCGGCATTAAACATTAAGATGTCAGCTGTCATCAAAACAGGGTAGGAAAACAATCCCATGGTAATGCCTTTGTCGGGATCATTAACTCCTGTTTCGTTGTTTTCTTGCACTAAGGCTTTGTAAGCGTGTGAACGGTTCATTAACCCTTTGGAACACATGCATGTCAGTAACCATGTGAGTTCTGGAATTTCAGGAATATCCGATTGACGGTAAAACATGGCTTTATCGGTATCTAAGCCCAATGCCAACCAAGTGGCTGCAATTTCTTTGGTGGACTGTGCAATTCTATCGGGTTCCCAACATTTAATCAGTGCGTGTAAGTCAGCTAAGAAAAAATAACTGCGGTAGTTTTCTGTTTGGCTTTTTTGGATGGCAGGCTTAATAGCGCCCACGTAATTTCCTAGGTGTGGTGTGCCTGTTGTTGTGATTCCCGTAAGAACTGTTGTCATTAATGTTTCCAGTAAAGTAAAAAGTTAATCATAAACATTGTGGTTAAATTAATCAATTATCATGGATAATATGTGCATTTTATCGTCTAATGAATTTATCCTATGTGAATGAATACGATTTATTTTTGAGAACGGTGTCAAAAAAATGATAAAGCATTAAGAAAAATAGTGTAACTTTTGAACAGAAGTCAAAACACGGGTATGAGAGAGTGTTTCATGCACTTTATTCTTAATGCTACTTATATATACGACATTTAGAATATAAAGAGGACAATTATTTAGAAAATAAATCATATCCTTCGAAAAATACTGCAACAATATTAGTTGTGTCTTGGTATAATCACGCCATTATTACATACATTTATAGGAGAACACTCATGAGTTTTGAATTACCAGCTCTACCTTACGCAAAAGATGCGTTAGAACCCCATATTTCGGCAGAAACTTTGGATTATCATCACGGTAAGCACCATAATGCATACGTAACCAACTTAAATAACCTCATTAAAGGCACGGACTTTGAAGGCAAATCCTTAGAAGAAATCATCCTATCATCAGAAGGTGGTATTTTTAATAATGCGGCACAGGTGTGGAACCACACTTTTTACTTTACTGGTTTATCGCCAAACGGTGGTGGTGAGCCATCTGGTGAATTGGCGGATAAAATCAATGCAAAATTTGGCTCATTTGCTGAATTTCAGGCAAAATTTGCCGCCCTTGGTTTAGCCACCTTTGGTTCTGGTTGGGTTTGGCTTGTGCAAGACAAAGACGGTGAGTTACAATTAGTCAACACTTTTAATGCAGGCACGCCAATGACGGATGGCAACCACGCAATTTTAACCTGTGATGTGTGGGAACATGCTTACTATGTCGATACGCGCAATGACCGCGGTGGATATTTGAAAAATTACTGGAATCTCATTGATTGGGATCGAGTGGCTTCATTGATGAAGTGATTTTCAATTAATCAAATTGAAAAAGCGGGCATTGCCCGCTTTTTTTATAAATAAATATCAGAACGTGAAATAATGAATTTTTTATTTGGGTTTTTATAAATGGTTTGCTTTAAAAGAAGCGGAAAATGACATAGTATTTTCCCATAGGTATGTCTCATCACTATATTTGGATTAAATATATAATCTGGTTTATGAGTTACTTCTTCTTTTGTTGTGGTTAAATAACTACGACCCATTAAAGTATTGTCGCTAAACATATCTTTAGTTTCAGCGTGTTGTGGCAATTCAATTGTTGCTTGCATCATTAAAAATAAACTCAATGATATAAATGCACTAAATATCACCATACTACTGTATTTTTTAATCATGTCTTAATCCTCTGCCAGTTTGAAGTCTACCCTTTGGATGATGGTCTTAGAAACAGCTTTACCATTAATTATTTCGGGTAAGAATTTGGCTTTTTTATAAGCATGAAGCGCTCTTCTATCAAATACACGTGGCGGATTGGCAGCAATGACATGAATATTGTCTACTGTGCCTTGTGCATTAACCTTTATTTCGAGCTTTACCCAGCCTTCTTCTTTTCTCGTATGAAGTGGGTATTGTATAGGAGGTAACCAAGACAGGGTTAATTTTTAATTGTAAGGAGGCTTTGGTTTATTTTGTTCAAAAGCAGTAAAAGGGTCTTTGGGAATAAGTTCATTTAAAATTGATTGGCTGGTTTTTTGAATGAGTTCAAAAGAGTTAACTGGAAATAGGTCATAACCATAGCATATTGGAGGATTGTATTGAGAAATTATGGCATTCGTTTTTTGCCATAATTCTGCTTTTGTTAACGCTTGTTTTTGCTGGAAAGGAATTGAACAAATGATGGTTCTAGGTAGAGGTTTGAAATCTTCAAAGACAAATTCACTATCATTTTCCTTAAACTCAATCGTATGCGGTTGATGCAACAAGCTATGCATAACCAAATAAAGCACCATTACCACGAGTAGACTTAATGGTGCAATGATTAAATAGCGAGACATTAGTCTTGCAGTTTAAATTCGATAATCTGAACCGCCTTTTGAGCGCGTGCTTTGCCGTCAACCATTAAGGGTTTGAATTTTGACTTTCTTAGAGCGCGAAGAGTGGCAGCATCGAATACTCGACGAGGACTGGAGTTGATTATTTTCGCATTCGTCACTGTGCCCAATGCGGTAACGGTAAATTCGACTTCGACCCAACCTTCAATTTTATTGCGAGCCGCTTGCGGTGGGTACATTGGCTGTATCATAAACATTTGTTGCAAATCACCATTCTTGCTGACATCTCCATCAGAATCTGAAAAGGGGAGGTTGGGATGGATGATTCTAGGCAAGGCAAGAATTTTGCCTTTAATTGGATTGGGTTGAAAAGGAATCACAGGACGACCAGAATTGTCAGTAATCTCCAATGGTTTAACTGATGGTGGTTGTTTAACCTTTTCTCTTTTGGGAGGTTCTTTTTTTACTACATGTTTGACTACAGGTTGTTTCATGTCAGCCACTTTAGAGAAGCTAATTCTTTCTAAGTTATTTGATTTGGTGTATTTGGGTGCGCTTACTAAAAATGCCATGCCTAGAAATGTTAAAAAACAAATGCCAATAGCAACCATCATTGATGCGGAATATCTCATGTCTCTCTCCTGAATTATTATTGTGTACTATTTGTGACTGTAATTATTCAATAAAAGTTCAAAAAAATATTAAATCATACGATTGTTTGATAAAATAGATGGTATTACAAAAACAGACAAGAGAAATAAAATGCCGATAATTCAAGCGCCATTAAAAGACATGCAATTTTTAGCTGAACAGCTATTAAATTTAGAAGAACATTACCAAAAACTGCCGCAATTCAGTGATATTGATGCGGCCACATTTGAAACGGTTGTGGATGAAGCCTCAAAATTTTTATTGGAGTATGCCGCCCCATTAAATCGCAATGCGGACGAACAGGGCTGTTCAATAAAAGACGGACACGTTACCACTCCTGATGGCTTTGTTGAATTGTACAAAAATTACTGCGAAAGTGGCTGGGGATCTTTGGATGGTAATCCTGACTACGACGGTCAAGGTTTGCCGTATTGGATGCAGGTGATTTTAGGTGAACTTAACTCTTATTATTGCCCTGGTTGGTCAAATTATCCTGGTCTGACTCATGGTGTGCGTGAGTTGTTGGACCACCATGCGCGCCAAGAACTTAAAGACAGGTTTTTGCCCAAGTTGACCACAGGCGAATGGACGGGTACTATGTGTTTGACCGAGCCTCATTGTGGAACGGATTTGGGTTTGTTGACTACCAGTGCGACACCAAATGGTGATGATACTTACCAAATTTCAGGCACCAAGATTTTCATCACCTCAGGTGATCACGGCTTAACCGATAACATTATTCACTTGGTTTTAGCGCGTCTTCCTGATGCACCAAAAGGAACAAAAGGCATCTCCTTATTTGTTGTTCCAAAATTTCTTGAAGGGGAACGCAACAACGCTTGGCCAGCTAGCATTGAACACAAGATGGGCTTAAATGGTTCGGCAACTTGCGTGATGAACTTTGATGATGCCAAAGGTTGGTTGGTCGGAGAGGCAAATCGTGGTTTGAATATCATGTTTTCAATGATGAATGGTGCTCGCTTAAATACCGGTATTCAAGGCATGTCTGTTTCTGCGGCTTCCTATGCTGGTGCATTAGAGTATGCCAAAGACCGTTTGCAAATGCGTTCATTGACGGGTGTCAAATACCCTGACAAAGCCGCTGATCCAATTATTGTCCACCCTGATGTGCGTAAGATGTTGTTAACTCAAAAGGCATTGACTGAAGGCAATCGGGCATTAACTTATTTTACCACGCAGTTAATTGAAAAATCGCACCACGCTCAAGACGAATCAGAACGCAAAAAAGCCGATGCTATGGTGGCAATTCTAACACCGATAGTTAAAGCATTTATGACTGAAACAGCATTGGAAGTCACCAATTATGGCATTCAGATATATGGAGGCCATGGCTATATTCGTGAACACGGTATGGAACAGTTGTACCGCGATGCCAAAATATTTACCTTATACGAAGGCACAACTGGCATTCAGGCACTGGACTTATTGGGTCGTAAAATCATGCAATTTAACCACGGGAAAATAGGTCCTCTTGCCGATGAAATGAATGAATATATCAACAATTCTGACAACCCATATACGCAAGAGCTAAAAGACTTAATGGTTCAATGGCAAGAATTGATTGTTAAAATTTCAACAAAATCCATGAAGAATATGGATGAAATGGGCGCAGCTTCTGTTGATTTTCTCATGTATTCAGGTTATGTTATGTTGGCTTATTTTTGGGCTCAAATGCACGATGAAGCAGAAAAAGGTGGCAGATTTGGGCAATCGTTTTATAATGGTAAAAAGAAAACCTGTGAATTTTACTATAAACGCATCTTACCTCGCGCCCAAATGCATGTAAAAACCATGCTCAGTGGCAGTGACAATTTGATGCAATTGGAATTAGACGAATTTTAATGAATAAACTGTTTTTGATATTAGTTGTTATGGTATTGTCTTCGTGTTCGCAAGAACCCGAAGACGATAATTCTGCGCAATGGCCGCGCCAAGATGGAGTTTTGGGAGAGTCACAAAAAGAAGTAACTCCCGTTAGAAAAAAATCATCAAACCACGTATTAAAAGGCTATCAAGATAATATTCAACGCGCCAAAGACATGGAAAAAGAAGTTTTAAAAGCCGCCGAAAGGCAAAGAAAGGTTATTGATGGTTAATTCAAAAGAAAGCCTTTATTCCTTAATTAATTGGCTCATGATTGGGCTAATTGTGTTTTTGTGGCTGCAGTTTTTTTTGTCATCCTCGGATGGTTTTGATGTTCAAACCGCTAAAACCACAACGTCATACAATTCTCCACAATTTTCTAATGACTCAATTGAGCAGTATCATATTTTTGGTTCACAAGGGCAGTTGATAGATATACCTTTAAACCAAGGAAATACCAGTTTAGATCTTATATTGAATGGAACAATGAGTAACCTCGATGCCCAAACAGGGATGGCATACATCAGTAATGTCCAAGGCAAACAAGAAGTCTTTAAGGTGGGAGATAAGATATTTGATGGTGCAACCCTGAAAGAAATCTATAAAGACTATGTTGTATTAGAACACAATGGACGCAATGAACGTTTATCGCTTTCTGAAAAAATACAGGGCATGGATGTTGTTTCAAATAAAAAACTCAGAAAAAATAAAGGTACGCCACCTGCTTACTTAAAACATTTACAAGGCAACCAAACGCGTAATTGGCAAGAGTTAATGGATCAACAAAAATACGATGCCAATAAAATCTCGAAAATTGTCAGTAATATTAATATTGTCACTGACCAAGTGGGTCGCGTCCAAGGCTTGCGGGTGTCCAACTTGGCGAGCGGTGATTTGCTTTCAAAAAATGGTTTAAAGTCCAACGACATCATTACCGCTATTAATGGCAAAAAAGTCTCTGCTGCTAATATGATGACTATTCAACAAACATTAAAACAAAACCCCAATGCAACCATTACCATCAAGCGCAATGGTCAATTGCAAAACATACAAGTCAATTTAAATCAATGATAAGAAAAATATTTGCTCTTTTAATTGTCCTAGTAGCACTCTCCTTGTTACTTGTACCAAAATTTTATACCGATGAGCAACACGAGTTAGATTCGCATATAAGAGCAGGAACTCCAGGTGAATACCTTGAATTGTCACAAGGAGTGACTCATTACCAACAAGCCAATATTGATGCAAAAGAAGTGGTTGTTTTAGTGCATGGCTTTTCAGTTCCTTATTACATTTGGGAACCAACCTATGAATTTTTAAAAAATCAAAATTTTCGTGTTATTCGGTACGATTTATATGGGCGAGGTTATTCTGATCGACCTGAAGTGGAGTATGACCAAGCACTTTTTGACAGGCAAATTTTAGATTTACTTGATGAGTTAAAGATTAAACAACCGATTAATATCATGGGTTTGTCCATGGGTGGAGCGGTTGTGGCAAAGTTTGTGGCAGACCATCCAGAAAAAGTTAAAAAGGCTATTTTTATTGACCCATCACACCGTTCTTTTTACAAAAGAACGCTAGCGATTCCTTTGGTTGGTGACTTTTATGCCGCTGTATTTATGATGCCTAAAGTTGCTCAAGGGCAATTAAGTGACTTTTATTACCCAGAAAATTTTCCCAATTGGGTCGAAAAGTATAAAGAACAAATGCAATACAAAGGGTTTCGCCGAGCCATTGTTTCGACATTGGTGCATTTTGCCAAACCTGATAAGCTGCCTTGGTATGAACGAATTGGGTCTTTAGGTAAAGATGTTTTGCTTATTTGGGGCAGAGAAGACCAAACATTGCCCCTTGCTGACAGTCAACGTGTCGCAGATGCGTTAAAAACAAAAACGTTTATTGTGGAAAAATCGGGACATTTGCCACATTTAGAGCATCCGCAAATTGTAAATGCGAAGATATTAAGCTTTCTTAGGGAAAACTAACTCAATTTAGGTTAAAATCAAATTTACCAACATAAAAATGATAAAACCAAAAAATGAAATTCAATAAAATTATTCTTGCCACTGTATTTATTTTGAGCAGTTTAAGTGTGTTTGCGGCTGATGAAGAACTTCGCAGCTTGAACCTGCAAGATGCCGATATTCGTTTACTCATCGAGACAGTTTCTGATATAACCAAGAAAAACTTTATCATTGATCCGCAAATTCAAGCCAAAGTCACGGTGATTTCAGGGCGACCTGTGCATAAAGATGAAATCTACGACATCTTTTTAACGGTATTAAACGTGCATGGATTGGCAGCCATTAATGATGGCAACAGCATTAAAATCATTCCAGAAAGCGATATTGGTGGTGTTATTGGCGAACTGAATCAAGCCAATGGCAGTGATTTTGTCACACGCATCGTGCCATTAAAGTATGTACCAGCTCAAGAATTGTTGACCATGTTGAAAAGCATTAATAAAAAAACCAATATTATTGCCCACAAAGAAAGCAACCTCTTAATTATTTCTGATCGGGCTAAAAATGTTGAGCGTATGCTTACCATTATTCATCGCATTGATAAAAAATCCGATTCATCTATCGACATGATTTCTCTGCAACATGCCAATGCAACTGAAGTCGCACAAACAATAGAATCTTTGCTTGATACAGGAACAGCAGCTTTGGGAAGTAAAACTAAAATTGTTGCCGATGAGCGAACCAATTCCGTTATTATCAATGCGCCACCTTCATTGAAAATACGTATTCACACCTTGATTGCACAACTGGATAAACCGCTTGAAACAAATACGCAATCACAAGTTATTAAGCTTAAATATTCCGAAGCAGAATCATTGGTGTCAATTTTAGAAACCTTAGCCAACAAATCACAAGTTAATGCAAGTGGTGAAAAATCGAACGAACAAAATGCCACCATCCAAGCACACAAAGAAACAAACTCTTTGGTTATCAATGCATCACCGACCGTGTTTAGAAACCTGCAAAGTGCCATCAATCAATTAGATGTACCTAGACCACAAGTTTTGGTTGAAGCAATAATTGCCGAAATTACAGTTGATCACTCTAAAGAAGCGGGGTTTCAATGGCAAGGTTTGTTAGACCAACTCAATGGTGGTGAAGGCTTAGTTGGCGGAACAAATTATGGTATTATTGGCAATATACTCTCTCCAAATACCGCAGGAGGATTGGTCAATAATGGGGTTAATGTCGGTTATGTGCATTTGGATGGAGAAGGCAATCCGCAAATTGGTGCATTATTGTCCGCTTTAGCACAAAACACCAATAACAATATATTATCCACACCTTCCTTGGTCACCTTAAATAATAAAGAAGCCTCATTGTCTGTTGGGCAAGAAGTGCCTTTTTTAACAGGACAGTTTACCAACACAGGTGCTAATAATGGTTCGACTAATCCATTTTCAACGATTCAGCGCAAAGACATTGGGATTTCACTCACCGTGACACCACATATTTATGAAGGCAACCAAATTGTTTTAGACATTGCACAAGAGGTGTCTTCTTTAGCACAATCTGCAACCACAGTAGATGTGATTACTAACAAACGCACCCTAACCACTTCGGTAATGGTGCCCAATGATGGCGTTATTGTTTTGGGTGGCCTGATTGATGATTCCATTGAAGAAACCATCAAAAAAGTGCCTTTGTTGGGAGATATTCCAGTAATTAGAAATTTATTTAGGCACAAAAAAAAGACGCGTGTTAAACGCAATTTAATGATTTTTATTCACCCTAAAATCTTAGACAGCAGTAATCAAACGGATGTGACCAATAAATATTATAATGACATGAGAGGGCAGCAACTTGAAAAAATAGATAAATCCCAATTTATCAAAGAGGGCATTGTTTTACCAGAGCAAATTATTGATAATGAATAAAGGTAAGTTTCCATCTTATGGTTTTGCTCGAAAGCGGGGAGGTACCATCGAATCATGGGATAATGAAAAGGCACTTTTGGCATTAAGCCAGTCGGCAACTACCGAAACAATAGACGAGTTGCAACGATTTGCAGGGACGCTGTGTGAGGCAAACTTTTATAGCGATGCAGAGTACAAGAATGTTATCCAAAAACTCTACCAGCAACAAAAAGCCTTATCCGATGATGTTATCGACTTTGAAAACCAACCAGGACTGGCAGAAATTGCCGATGACTTGGGAGAGCCTGAAGATTTACTCGAAAGCAACGATGATGCGCCTATTATCCGTTTAATAAATGCCATGTTATCCGATGCAGTAAAGGTAAACGCCTCGGATATTCATATTGAGCCCTTTGAGGACAGAGTATCGGTGCGTTACCGAGTCGATGGCACCTTGCAAGAGGTCATTGCACCACCCAAAGCGATTGCACCATTAATTTCATCGCGCATTAAAATTATGTCCAAGTTGGATATATCCGAAAAACGTTTGCCACAAGATGGACGTATCTCAATCAAAATAGCAGGACGTTCGGTGGATGTACGTGTTTCCACTATTCCTGGAGCATTTGGTGAGCGTATCGTTATGCGTTTACTGGATAAACAAGCAGGAAAGCTGGATTTAACCCATTTAGGAATGAAAAAGGAAGACTTAATCACCATGGAAAAAATGGTCAATTTGCCGCATGGGATTATACTGGTCACAGGACCAACGGGATCAGGAAAAACCACCACTTTATATGCTGGAATCGAAACCATCAACGACCGCAGTCGTAATATCATGACAGTAGAAGACCCGATTGAATATTATTTAGCTGGTATTTCGCAAACCCAAATTAATTCAAAAATTGACATGACTTTTGCCAAAGGATTACGTGCTATTTTGCGTCAAGATCCAGATGTTATCATGGTGGGTGAGATACGTGATTTGGAAACAGCAGAAATTGCTGTTCAGGCAAGTCTAACAGGACATTTGGTGTTGTCCACTTTACACACCAATACAGCCGTGGGTGCCATTACTCGACTAATTGACATGGGGGTTGCTCCATTTTTATTGGCATCCAGTGTTAAAGCCGTTTTAGCCCAACGGTTGGTTCGTGTGTTAAATCCAAAGACACGAATCGCTTACCAGCCCGATGAAAAAGAATGTGAAATATTCGGCATTAAACCACAAACACTGTATAGAGCCGATGATAAATTACCCATTCAAGAAGCCTATTCTGGTCGTACCGGCATTTACGAATTAGTCACGGTTGATGAAAAAATGAAAACCTTAATTCATCAAGGGGCATCCGAACAGCAATTAGAAGCTCATGCACGTAAATCTTCGAGCTCAATTCGTGCTGATGGTGTATTGAAAATGCAACAAGGCATCACCACCGCTGATGAAATTTTGCGTGTAACTTAAACCGATGGATGCTTATGAATACAAGTCATTAGACCCGTCAGGAAAAACCAAATCAGGCGTGTGTCAAGCCGATACGGAAAAACATGTCAGGCAAATTTTGCGCCAACAAAACTTAATTCCAATAGAAATTAAAAAGGTTAACGCCCAAGAAATAAGCGGTCAGAAGGATAAAAAATTCAGTACCACGTTACGAACTGGAGAGTTGCCTATCATTATTCGTCAATTGTCCACTCTTATGAAAGCAGGGTTGCCTTTGGATGAAGCGTTAAGCACCACAATTGAACAAAGTGATCACAAAAACACAAAAAAAATCCTGATGACATGTCGAGCTAAACTCATGGAAGGGCATACGTTGGCATACGCCATGGGTTTATTTCCCAAAGCTTTTGATGAACTCATCACCACCAGTGTTGAAGCTGGCGAACAATCAGGGCATTTGGATGAGGTTTTATTGCGATTGTCCGAATATTTAGAACAACGCCAAGACATGAGCAAACAATCGTGGATGGCATTACTTTATCCTTTGATTTTAATAGTGACATCCATTGCTGTTGTCTCTGGTTTAATGGTCTATATCGTCCCTAAAGTTATTCAAGTTTTTGAAAACAACAATGCCCAATTACCCGCCATAACCCGTGCATTAGTGTCATTAAGTGATTGGTTGCGGCATTATGGCATCTATTTTTTGGTGATTTTATTGGTGTTTATCGTTGCCTTTATCTTCACTTTACAGAATAAGCCATTTAAGCACAGGTGGCATCAATTTTTATTAAAATTGCCTTTAGCTGGCAGTTTTATTCAGGTTTCACAATCGGCTAAATTCACCCGAACTTTGGGAATATTGACTAAATCCACCGTTCCAATCGTGCACGCCTTATCGCTATCATCCAAAGTGGTTAAAAACCTTGCCATAAAACAAGCCATTGAAAAAACAGCAGCGCAAGTGCGAGAAGGTTCCAGTTTAAGTCAATCACTCAAGTCAAATGGCTACTTCCCTCCCATGACTATACGTCTGATTCACTCAGGCGAGCAATCGGGTATCTTATCAGAGATGCTCGAACGCGCAGCCGATACCCAAGAACGCGATGTTAATCACCGTTTAAGTTCCATTATTGGCATTATGCAGCCCGTTGCAATTCTCATCGTTGGCATGATGATACTGCTTATTGTACTGGCGATGTTATTGCCGATATTCCAAATGAATACGATTATTAATTAGGTTTAATATTTTGTTACAATTGCTTTCTTAATCAGAGGCTGTCTTTTAAATTTTTCTTTAAACCTGAAACAATGGCATGAAAAATTAAAAGAGCAAGAAAATATAAAACCAAATAAGCGAGTAAGGTATTTCCAATAAAATAGGAAGTGTTATTTTTGTAAGCTTTAAGTTCTTGAGTGTACCACGATAAATTGTTAGCAAAGCTGCTTGTAGGTTTAATTTCAAAAGTGTTGGTAGATGGATTAAAATCATAGACCTTAAAAGATTTACCGTGCTTGCCATCAGGACTAAATAAAATTTCAGGTTCTTTATCCTTATCTAAATTTATTATTCGAGACAGGAAAAAAGGGTTGTCGTAGGGATAAAAGGCAAAGTGAAAAACAGTATCGGATTCATCAGCTCCGAATCGTCCCTCATGAATAAGAATCGAGGAGAGCAATGGCTTGCCATTTTTTGAAACAATATCCACAAACTTATCGCCATCGAAATTTATGTGTTCATTCTTTGCTAAGAAATACTGATTATCAAGGTTTTCTAGCGTTTTTTGTTTAAAGTGATAATGTGTCCAATTAAAGAAAAGGTTTGTGGTCATAATGAGAGCAAAAAAGACAGCTATTGGTGTATAAAAAAAGTATTTGGCTTTATAGTAGGGCTTGATAGCTTGCAAAAAGGCTTTTGATTTTGGAGATGGATTGCTGCGAAATTGTTCTAATTCACCTCTTTTCCAGGCAAAATATTCTTTGGTTGAGATAAATTGAGGAGTAATTCCTGAGGTTTTCGCTAAGGTGTCTATAAGTTCATTTGAGTTATCGATATTATTCGTGTTAAATGTAATGACCTTATCATTGCTTAATCGAATCGCTAATTGCTTGTTGTAAGATGTGTTATAACTGGCATTTGCGACAACCGATGATAGGATATTGCCAATGGCTCGCCCTGTTGCTTGGGGACTGCTCCCTATCATGGCTCTGTTTCTTTTATTGTGTGGTAGAATTGAGATAAGCACCAATTCTTTAAAGAGGTTTATGTTGTATAGTTCAACTTTATGCATCAACTTTTTTACAATCATTTCATTTGCATTTATATAAATCGTAACAAAGTTTCGCCCGATTAAGAAACGAGCAATAAAAATAAAAAGCAGAGATGAAAAAATACCAAAAATTGAGCCTATTGTGGGGAAGAATAAAGCAAAAATAATACCCGAGCCACCAGAAAAAAAAAGGGGCATCGAAAAAAACAACGAAAGTGTTCTTGCTGGCTTATTCGTTTTGTAACATTTCATGGTAATAATAAAATCCTTATAGGTCTAATTTGCTCTTAATTTGTTTTTTAGTGTTTGCATAAACAGTTTTGAGTTGGTTGAAATTATTGGGTAAACTCTTATATTCTTTTTGTTTTAAGTTGTTTTCTAACATGATGCAACTTGCGTTTAATCGCATACAACCAATGGTAGCCGATGCCCCTTTGAGGGAGTGCACCATTTTTTGAGCTTTGTCAAAATCTTTGTTTTTCAGTGAAGCGTGCAAATCCACCACTGTTTCTGCCATCGAAACAAGAGAATGTTGACACACTTTCACAACCAATTCATGATTGCCTGAAACGCGTTGGTTAATGGCATTGTAGTCGAAAATAATGGCTTCTTTATATTGTTTATTTTGAGGAGTTGTTTTTTCTTTTGCTGTTGAATTATTTTCTGTTTGTGTTTCTTTGACTTCTGTTTTATTTGTGTTTGTTTCACTTTGTTTTCTGTCCTTGTGTAACCAATATTGTAATTTTTGTTGGATAACGTCTATTTCTATGGGTTTGGTCATGTAATCATCCATTCCAGAGGATAGGCATTTTTCTCTGTCTCCAACCATTGCACTTGCCGTCATGGCGACAATAGCAATGTTGTAATTTCTTTGCTGAGGTTTTAATTGCCTAATTTTTCTTGTCGCTTCATAACCATCCATTTCTGGCATGTGGCAATCCATAAAAACCAAATCAAAATCTTTTTGTTCCAAGGCTTCTAATGCACCTAAACCGTTTTTTGCACTGCTTACCTTGGCGCCAAGCACTTCAAGCATATCCTGAGCCACCATTATATTTGTTTCATTATCATCAACGATAAGAATGTTAGCGTCATTATGGTATATGTGTTTTTTGGAATGGTGAGTGTGCTGTGGCGTGTCAATTTTCTCAAGTCTTACAGTAAAGGAGATATGGGTTCCTTTGTTTGATGTTTCTTTAATAGCGATGTCGCCGCCTAAAAGTGAAGCTAATTGTTTGCAAATACTTAAACCCAATCCTGTTCCTCCGTATTTCCTGGTGGTGGAATTATCGGCCTGAGTAAATCGTTCAAATATTGTATTCTTTTGCTCTGGACTAATGCCAATGCCAGTATCAATGACATCAAATTCTAAGATGGTAAATAGGTCATTGCTATAGTTTGGTTTACAATTAATAGTTATGGAACCCTTCTCGGTAAATTTGAGTGAATTACTAATAAGGTTATTGAGGATTTGTTTAATCCTTCTAGAGTCTCCCTTAAACCACCGATTTAATTCAGGCGAACAATTGCATCTATAATTTAAGCCCGTGGCTCTTATGCTGCTACTGACATTAGAGGAAATATCGCTAATAAATTCAGTAAAGTTAAAGTCATGCAAGTCAACGCTCAACATTCCTGCTTCAATCTTAGAGAAATCAAGAATGTCATTAATAATGGCAAGCATAGAATTGGCACTGCTTTGAATTGCGTGCGCTCTTTGTTTTTGTTCTTCAGAAAGTTCATCCATTAACAGTAAACTCAAGTTGCCCAAAACTCCATTCATGGGTGTGCGAATTTCATGGCTCATATTGGCAAGAAAGTCAGACTTTGCCTTATTGGAAATTTCCGACTGTTCGTAGAGCTCTTTAAACTTTAAGTCGGTTTCATGAAATTGCATTTTTGTTTTTTTAGAATCAAGTTTAAGCCGTATTTTTTCTTTTAAATTGTGGTTAAGCTTCTTTGCGATAAATAAAGAAATAACCAGTAACAAAAAGAAGTAAAATGCTAAGACTAAGCTATTCTCATGGCGAGAATATAAAATGTTTGCAATTAAAGGTATTAAGATAACAGCAGAAAAAATTCGAACCGCTTTTAAACTAGCAAAAATTGTACCAACAGAAGCAGCCACCACACCCGTAATAGTTAGATACAATAAAGACTCTTCAATTAAGGCATTTTCTGGGTATAAAATTATTCCAGCAACACCCCAAGACAGTGCGGCGAGTAATGTGGACAGTAGAAATCGACGTTCCCAAAAAAGAGTGTCGATACTTAGGGATTCTTTCTTTAAATTGTAGCTGTGTTTAATATAAAACCCAAAAGATGTGGATAAAAGCAACAGGGAGAGCCACATAATTTTTTTTTCAAACAGTATTTGATCTCTCAGGACAAAAAGTAAAACTATTGCGGAAAATAGATAGCCTAAATTAGTATAAACTAAGGTGTCGTATAAAATAGTGAGTCTTTGGCGACTCATTCCCGTGTTTTTTTTCACTCTTTTGCCATTTGTAATTAATTAATAAATTTAACTCCTAAATTAAGGGAGAAAAAGGGTTAATGTATACATGGGATTATTTTTAGGGTTGAAATTATTATATCTGCACACTTGTTATAGTTTACATCTGTCTTAAACGCTATGCAATTATCACGGATATATTTTGTGCTTTCTACGGGTTTCTTAGAAATGAATATTCGACAAAATATTTCTGTTAAGATGTGCTTAACAAAGGTAAACTAGCGTACACCTTAACTTTTGGTTTAAATTTATGAGAAAGCAACTGTTTTTTTTACTTTTAATTATGCAACAAACATGGGCAATAGACTCACAAGTCATCAGTGTTTATTCTCCAAGTGTTCAAAATAAAGTTGTGCGTGCTTATTATGCCGATGTCTCTTCTATTCAACCCTTAAGTGAAATTACTGTGCCGTGGGAAGTTAATACAGATCAGAAGTATGCAGTTTTTATGTTGGAGAGTAAAAAAGATTTTGAACGGATTAAAAAACTTGGATTCGTATTGCGCCTTGATAAAAAGCTACAAGCTAAATTAGATCGTGACAAAAGTGTGGCAAAGAATAAAAGTGTAACAAAAGCAGTGACAGGAATTCCTGGTTATTCGTGTTATGCAACGGTGGAAGAAACTTTTAGTCGCATGAATACAATGGCAGCAAACTATCCTGATTTTACGGAAATTATTGATATTGGCGACAGTTGGGAAAAAACAATGAATGCTGCAAATGGGTACGATATGCGGGTATTGAAAATAACCAATAAAAACATTGTAGAAACAAAACCAGTATTATTTATTTCATCAGCGGTACATGCTCGCGAATATTCAACGGCTGAATTGACAACTCGATTTGCTGAGTATTTATTGAGTCATTATGCTACAGATTCGGATGTTAAATGGATGCTTGATCACCAAGAAGTGCAATTTTTATTGCACAATAATCCCGATGGGCGCAAAAAAGCAGAAGCTCAAGTCGGTGGCAACCCAGGGTGGCGAAAAAACACCAATCAAGCCTATTGTGCACCTGCAAGTAACACCCGAGGAGCTGACTTAAATAGAAATTACCCATTTGAATGGCTTGCATCAACGCCATCAGATGAATGCAGCTCGACCTTTTCGGGTTCAGCCCCTCAATCAGAACCAGAAATCAGTTCATTAGTGTCGTACATTAATACAATTTACGATGATAACCGTGGAATAGGGATAAATGACGCCGCTCCCGAAGACACACCGGGTGTTTTTATTGATGTGCACAGTTACAGCGAATTAATCCTGTGGCCCTGGGGTTATACCTCAGGGCTGTCTCCCAATGAAAGTCAATTTTCTGCCTTTGGGCGACGTGTGGCGTATTTTAATGGCTATAAACCACAACATGCCGCACAACTTTATACCGCTGCGGGCGTTTCTATTGATACGACATATGGTGATTTAGGTGTGGCTTCAATTGTTTATGAATTGGGCACTGCATTTTATCAAGACTGCGCCACTTTTGAGTCGCAAATATTGCCTGATAATCTGCAATCATTGTTGTATGTTAGCCGAGTCACCAGAACCCCGTACATTACCCCTTTTGGTCCCGATATTGAAAATTTATCACTAGTGCCAAATGTTATTTTGTCGAATGAATCAAGCACTGTTTTAGGCGTAGCAAATGATGATAGGTATAATCACAGCAACGGTATTCAGAGTGTCGGGCAAGTGCAAAATGTTGAATCTTTTATTAATGTTTTGCCTTGGCAAACAGCCAATGGTTCAAGTTTAGCCGCAACCGATGGTACTTTTGATAGCAGTTTAGAAAATTTTTCAGGAATAATTAATGGCTCAGCTCTTAATATGGGCCAGAATACGGTTTTTGTCGTTTCGACAGATAATGAGGGTAAGCGTGGTGCGGTTTATTCAAAATTTGTTGATGTGGTTACACCCGCTCAAATCACTGCATTCAGTGGTCGTGTTATTGATGCAATTACAGCTTTGCCAGTGCCTGATGTGTTTTTAACAATAAATAACTCTGCGGCTCGAACCAATGCCGCAGGCGACTACAGCCAAAACGTTTACCCTGCTAGTAATGCCGATGTTGTGGCAAGTCAGGTGGGCTATGCCACTCAAATCGTTGATAATATCGATATTATTGCAGGACAAAGCATCAGCAAAGATTTTCAGTTAGAGCCTTTTTGCAACTACACCTTAGACACAATAGAAAGCGGTATTAATTCGTGGGTAGCGGATTCACCTTGGGGTATTACCACAAGCAAGTCAGTTAGTCCAAGTCATTCTTGGACTGACAGCCCCAATGGAAATTACCAAAACAACCTTTCAGTTTCTTTGACCTCTGAAACAATTAATGTCGCTAACATGGTGGGTTTGCAGTTATCATTCAACAGTTTTTGTGATACCGAAGCAGGTTACGATTATGGTCTTGTTGAAGTGAGTTTTGATGGCGGACCCTGGGCTGGGATATTTAGTTGTGATGGCGATGCAAATTGGAAATTAATTAACCAAGAGGTAGCCATTGAATCGGGAGCGGTTTCCATGCAATACCGCTTTAGATTAACAACGGACGTAGCTGTAACGGCGGATGGGTGGTATGTTGATGATGTTAAGTTGATAGCTGCTGGTCAAGTCTGTCATGCCGTTAATCCTGATGTGTTATTCAAAAACAGTTTTGAATAAATGCGAATTGTTCTATAATTGTTGATTATGATAAGTTTTAAACGGGTTTCAAAAAGTTACGGTAAAGACAACAAAGCATTGCGTGATGTTAGCTTTGAGGTTGAAGCAGGTGAAATGTTGTTTTTAACAGGTCATTCAGGAGCGGGCAAGACAACCATTTTAAGATTACTTATGATGATGCAACCAATCAGTTATGGTCAATTATGTGTTAATGGCAAAGACATTAACACAATCAAAACAAAAGATATTCACAAATACCGACTCAATATCGGCATGATATTTCAAGACCATCGCTTATTAGATAATAAAACGGTACTTGAAAATGTCGCGCTGCCCTTACAAATAAGAGGTTACTCGGACTCTTACAGTTTCAAAAGTGCACGCGCAGCCTTGCAACAAGTCAGTATTGGTGAAAAAGCAGAGTTCTACCCACAAGAATTATCCAGCGGTCAACAACAGCGTGTTGGTATTGCCCGTGCGTTTGTGGCAAAGCCTTCATTAATACTGGCAGATGAGCCAACAGGAAATCTTGATCCCGACTTGTCATTGGAACTCATGCAAATATTTGAAGAGTTAAACAAGCAAGGCATGACTATAATTATTGCTTCACATGATTTGTTTCTCATCAAACGTCTGCAAAAAAGAGTATTAGTGCTTGATAAAGGTGAATTAATCGATGATTTTAATCCGCAACCCAACCCGTATGCTCCATGATAAAAAAAGCCTCGCAACCCAATGGATTAGTCAAATACACACGTGGGCATAAGCGCGCTTTAGGTGAAGGGCTTTCTATGCCATGGAAACAGCCAATAAAATCTTTCATGACCATTTTGACCTTAGCGATTTGTTTTTTTATTCCTTTATTTTTATGGACTATTTGGCTTAATTACGACGAACTCAAAGAATCTTGGCAGCAACAGGGTAGTATTGCTGTTTTTCTTGAGGGTAAAATGGATTTGAAAGAAGCGGGTATCTTTATGCAAGAAATAAAGGAAATGCCATTGGTTGACACAGCGGTCTTAACCGATTCCAATCAAGTTAAAAAATCCTTGTTTGAAGATGCGCAATTTTCACAAGTCATGGATTTAATTCAAGCTCAGGATTTTCCCAAACAAATATCAGTCAAGGTAAAATCGGATACCGCCGTTGAGCTAGTGGATGATTTTGTCAATAACCTGACAATAAACCCCCAAGTTGAATACGTTAGTTACGATAAACAATGGTTGACTCAGCTCGAAGCCATTACCCAAACGCTTTTACAAATGGCACGAATCAGTGCGTTAATGTTCCTTTTAATTGTGATGGTTATTTTGGGCAATACCATTGCTAATGAAATTACCGATCACAAAAGTGAATTAAGGTTACTGGAATTAATTGGAGCCAGTGATGCACAAACACGGCGGAGTTTTTTGTATATGGGTGTGGTTTTAGGCACTATTGCTGCTTTGCTGTCTTTATTGTTTTTAAGTGTTAGTTTTTATTGGTTGGAAGATACTGTAGCAAGCTTAGTGCAAAATTTTGGTATGAATATCACTTTGCATGGATTGAATGTTGCGCAAGTATTAAGTGTCTTAATCGCAGCTATTCTCGTGACGTGGATAGCAGCACGATTAAGCTTGTCTTCTCAACAATTAAATCAGATTTAATTTTCCTCTCCTTCTAAAGATTAAAAGTGCGTGACAAAAAATGTCAGCCTTCTTTTTACCACCTAAAAAAGTTTGTTTTTTTCAAAAAAATAACAAAAACCCCCGAAAAATAAGCACTCTGTCACAGAAATTACAAACATTTGCAACATTTGTTATAACGCTTTTTCAATTAATAATTCAATAATGCAAACAATCTCAAAGCATCGTGAGACATAAATATTGTCATTGCTCTTATGGTTTTTTGAAAATTTAAATTGAAAATTAATTCGTCAAACAGGGGTTTATATTATGAATTCAAGAAGTATGAAGTTGTCAAATCAAAGTGGTTTTACATTGGTTGAAATGGCAATTGTGTTAGTCATTATAGGACTAATTTTGGGAGCAGTATCTATCGGTAAAGATTTACAACGCGATGCTGAATATGCAAAAGTTAAACAGAAATTTATTGATCAATGGGCATCTGCTTACAATGCCTACTATCAAAGAGCAGGGGTTGTGCTTGGAGATGATGAAACAAGACCACAAATTATGGTTAATGGCTTTGACTATATAACTGCAGGTACGGCATCTGGTGGCGACATGACTGCAGTTAATCCACCCAATGCATTGTGTGAAGGTTCGCAAGGACCCAATATGACACGTACTTCAAACAATAATTTGCATTCATTTTTTGATAATTTAGGCATCCGTATGCCTCCTGGCCGTGCTGAGGGTTCTGAAGACAGGTATGTTTACTTAGATTCAAATGGAAATCCGCAAGAAATTCAAGTGTGCTTTCAGTGGAACAATCCGGTTGAGCCAGCAGGTTCTGGCAATATGATGGTTATAACTGGCTTAACTCCAGATTTAGCACGTTCTTTAGATCAAATGATAGACGGAAAGCCTGATGCTCAAGAAGGCATGTTTCGTCGCCAAGGTGTTGCTAATGGCACTCCAGGAGGTCCTGGTGTTGCATGGGCAGAAACCAATCAAGACAGTTTCGCAGGAGCAGGGACTAATTTAGATGAAGATCAAATCATTACAGTTGTTGCTAACTACAAAATGAATCAATAAGGGGAATACCATGAAAAATAATTCTATAAATAAAAAACAAACAGGCTTTACTTTAATTGAAATGGCAATAGTTCTGGTGATTATTGGTTTAATCCTAGGAGCTGTTTCTATCGGCAAAGACTTACAAAGAGATGCAGAATACGCCAAGGTAAAACAAAAATTCATGGATGGCTGGAAAGAAGCCTATGACGGGTATTACATGCGAACAGGTGTGGTGCTAGGAGATGACCAAACAGCCCCACTTTATATGGTGGATGGAAGAGTGGTTACAGGCGATAACAATCCAGCATTGCCAGGAATTCCTGCAAGTTATAGCAATACTGGAAATAAAATATGCCATGGTCAAGGTTATGCACAAGAAACGGTAGGTGCTGGGGATGCTGTTTTAGAAACGGTAGTCGAGCAAGATTTACATGTGCTTATGGATAATATAGGTATTCGGATGCCTCCAGGCCGTTCGGAAGGTCAAGAGGATCGTTATGTTTATCAAGACAGCAATGGCAATCCCGTTGAATTGCAAATTTGTTTTCAATGGAATCCAGATAGAACAATCAGTGGTGCTGGTAATGTGATGGTGATTCGTGGGTTAACACCAGATTTAGCTCGGGCTTTGGATCAAATGGTTGATGGTAAACCTGATGCTTTAGAAGGTCGGTTCCGTCAACAAAATAATGGCACAAATGACGGTGAAGTTAGTTCTCAAGCTCCGGGCATTGAGTGGATTGGAAACAATACCTACAGACAAGGCGGAACAGGTAATTTAACGGCTAATCAAACGGGTGAAAACAAAGATGAGAATAGAGTCGCTCTTTTGACCGCTCATTGGGTAATGGATCAGTAAAATGACAGAAGATAAACAAGCCGCCAGAAAAAACGAGAGAGTGAAAAGTTCTTCGAATACAAGAAGAAAGTTTATCTTGGCAGCGACTGCTGTATTGATAATTGCGTTGCCAATCATGGTTTATAAAGTGCTACATGATTGGCGAGCCTTGCAAAACAAGAAGGCAGAGTTAATTTCTGTTAGAAAGCAATCCAGTGATTTGGTGGTTTTGCAAGAAAGCATAAATCAGTATAAAAAATACCATAACGAACTTAAACAATTGATGCAACAAGCAGAATCATCCAATTTAGGTTCGGAATATTGGATTGAAAGAAAGGTTGAAATCAATAAAAAGAAAATTAATCGCAGTGAAGCCGCTGGATTTTTAGCGGGAGCGGGTAAAGACACGGATTCCTTCTTTAAAACGGCAATGTTTGAAATTCACACCGTGCAATTAGGCGATGATTTGTTTAATTTTAGGCAAGGCGATGCCAGTGAAGTGCAAATGACGATGAATGGTCAATTTTATTCGAAAATAAAAAATAAATAAGGGAATAAAAAAATGCTCTTAACAATCAATCAAAGGTCAAAAGTATGAAATACAGTTTACCCATAATAAATTTAGATCATCAGTGGTACTTATTGCAAGGTGTCAAACTGAGTAAAATAGATAAACCAGAAACCTTAACGGGCACGGAGGTGATTTTAACGGATTTTAATGATGCTGTTTTTGGGTTGGAAAATGTCTCAGGTCCAGTTGAACATGCCGCTGCGTTAATAGAAAAACGGTTACGCGATATCGGTATGTTAGATGGGCCTAGTAAAGTTATCGTACACGACACACACAAAATTGGTGATATAACCAGTGTATTATTTACGGCAATACCTGCCGAAAGTTACGCACAATATTTTCAATTGGTCAACAACCAAAAAGATCATTGTTTAGTTGTGCCGCTTTTATCGGTATTAACCAAACAAGTTGAAAAACACACCGACTCATCAAAAAAAGCCAAAGCATTTGTGTTTCATCATGGCAGGGAATTTGACTTAATTATTGTTCGCGATAAGCAAATAGTTCAGGTCGCTAGAATGACGGCTTTTAGTCAGAGCGATGAAGACGTTAATCAAACGCTAAAAACACTAGCAACGGAAGTACTTAAACAGAATAAATCAGTTCTAAACAGAATTGACAATATTCAATGGTCAGGTTTTTTAGAAGAAGAAAAAAATCAAAATCAATACATGAAGACGTTAGCTGAATTAACAGACCTTGAAGTGGTTGCGGAACAACACAGCGACATTATATTTGATGGCAATGAAGTTAAATCGGTTTTACCAAATTTGATTAATTGCATCACAATCAAAGATGCTGCTAATGATGCCAATAGTCGATTTTTGTATAACAGCGAGAAGTTTTTACCCTTTATGGCGGCGGCTTTACTGGCTGCGATTATTTTTCTTGGTGGTCTTTTGATTAAATGGAACAGCCAAATGCAAGACATTAATAATGAGTTAGCGCAATCAGATGAGAGTAAATTGCAAGCCGATATTGCTTCAATTAAATCAGATTTGATGCAAACAAACAAACTCTTTTCGAGCAATGCCAATGCACAAAGTACAAGTCAATGGCTATACGATTTAAACGGAATTCAATCAGCACCCGATCCAAAACAACTCGTGGATGATGTGGGCAGTAGTTTGCCTGAGGATGTATTGATTGTGGGGATTTCTTTGGATTCTCGTCGGTCTCCAGCTACGGTTGTACTTGAAGGAGTGATTGATAAGCCTTTGCAACAAGCCTTAAAAGATTTGGAGTCGATGAGTGGTGAACTTTTGAGAAAGGGTTATCAAATGATGAATAATAGTTCAATTGAATTGGGCGACAGTAATGATTTTCGCATGACATTAAAGGTTGATTATAATGACAAATAAATATTCAGGTATTACGCTTTTTTTATTGGCAATCATTGCCGTAATTTTTAGTTGGAGCATGTATAAAAAGCAAAAGAGGTCTTTTTTTGTTAGTCGTCCCAATGCATTGGAATCTCAGCAACTGATTAGAGACATAAAAATCAAACCAAAAGCTTTTGCATCATTGCAAGTAATGAAAGAGGTGCTTTTGACAGTGTCTAATATAACTGATAACGCAACACAAACCAAACATGATTCAGTATCAATTGCATTGTCTCCAAAAGCGAATAAAGCCAAGAGACCTATTCTTGAAAACCCTACAAAACAAGAAAAACAAAAGAGAATAGCCGCATCAATTTGCCGACAAGCAAGAAAGTTAAAAGTCTCGATGTCATTTGTAACAAATGAAGAGAAATATGCTGTTATTTCTGACCACTTTGTTAGAGAAGGGCAAGCTATTGGTAATAAATTTAAGGTTGTTAGTATTTCTCCTGAGACAATTCGAGTTAAAAAATATGGAGTTACGTGTCAAGTGAAAGTCAGTAGTTAATGTTTTATAGGATAAATAAGTAAAGATAAATGAACTTTAAAATAACTTTAATTTTAGTCTTAATTAGTTTAGCTCTTATTGTTGCTAATGTTGATTTTGGTGTGGATGTTAATCCAGATAAGCAAAACACCAGCAAGAAAACAGGGCTGAATATTATTAAACCAGTGCAACTAGAACAACAAAGTGAAGACATTCTTATTGCAAAAGAAAAAATAAAATTAGTCAGTGATTTTACAAAGTCAAATAGGACTTTGCAACAACGCAAAACGTTTGACAACGAGAGATTTAGCAAAGAAGGACAAGCCTATACAACTTTAGGTGAATTAATGCTTAAGAACCAAAAAAAAGTGAGTACGCAAAACTATTCAGTTGAATTGTTTAAGCAAATAACCCAAGCAAAATACAATCTAAAAATAGCAAAAGAAATGGCGTATTTAAGCAAAGATTTATTTATAGAAACAGACGATGGTAAAAAAATAGATGAAAAGGTTTACCAAAAAATAAAAGAGTTAAGAAATGACCTTATTGTTGAACTAAAAAAACAAAATAATAAATAAAATGCACTATTCGACGAACAATAAAACACCAAAATGCTCAATAAAAGTTAAAGCATTCACATTGATAGAATTGTCGATTGTTTTGGTTATTGTGGGAATTATTATTTCATCTGCTCAAGCTTTTTACCGCTCGACAATTAAAACAAGTAATAACATAAAAATAGATTCCCAGTTAGCCAGTATAAGTCAGTCACTTATCACCTTCGCTTTGCAAAATAAGCGGTTGCCTTGTGCGGATGTAGATGGCAATGGCTATGAAGGCTCAGGCAACGGAAATTGTGGCAGTGCCGGGCTTTATCAAACAGGTTCAGTGCCCTATAAAACATTGGAAATGAGTCAAATGTCAAACACCCAAACTCAACTAATGAAAAAAGATATTGTATACGGTGTGTATAGAAATTCGAATGCAACGGCGACAAATGATGCGGATTTAAGCCGAGCAATTGAACGCACTTCTGATGCAGCTGGGAGCCAATATTATATTAATATTTATGATTTTATTAAAGCATTAAGCACTGCCAACTCTACGCTTAAAACTTCCAGTTATATTTACACCACAGGTATTGGCAGCAATGAAAATTGTGCCACCATCGTCACCAGAAACTATGCCTATATTTTGGTTTCAGCAGGAATTGAGGATGCCGATAATAATGGCAATGTTTTTGATGGCGTTAACACTAATTTAAAGCAAGATGGAACTGGCAGCAAATGTTTTGTTTCAAGCAAAAGAAGAATGAGCAACCAATATGATGACAAGGTATTGGTCATGAACTTTCAATCCTTAATTGGAAAAATGAATTCAATAAACTAATGATAAAAAAGAGAATAATATGAAAATAATAAGCATAAATTCACCAATAGCTGTATTAATGGCTTCAACATTCATGCTTTCCTCATGTGCAACCAATAAGCCAAGTTGGGAAAATGCTAAGGAAATAGAGAAAATTAATGAGGAGTCTTTGGCATTAATTACTCAACGGACAGCTTTAGAGTCTCAAAAGCTTTATCAACAACAACAAGACCTGATTGCTCGCATTGAAAATGTCGCTAAAAGGGAGAAAGCCCTTGAGCCAGTTGCTCCAAGATTTGATCCTCTGGAGTCGGTTAATGTTACTATAAATGCCGATGATGCAGATTCTCAATTTGTTTTACAAGCCTTGGCAAAACAAGCAGGAATGAATTTGCTCATGTCACCGAACCTTTCTCATTTAGAACGTAAAATTAGTTTGCATTTGGAAGATGTGTCAGCAAGGTTGGTCTTTGAAAGGTTAATGAATATGCTCGATTTACATGGGGAAATCAAAGGCAATATTCTTGTTATCAAGCCTTTTGAAGAACGACTCTTTCATGTGAATTTCTTACAAGATATTGCCACTATAGATTTTAGCACGGGTGGAGATGTGTTTGGCTCAGGAAGTTCAGGCGCTGGTAGTGGCGGTGGTGGCGGAGGTGGTAGTTCGTCGGGTGGTGGTTCAGGTAACAACCTCAGAGCAAATTTCACCCTTAATGGTAAGAGTGCTAATAATAATGATCCCTATGAACAAATGGAAAATATGTTAGAGCGGCTTATTGGAACCAAACCCTCCAATAAAAAACAATCACAAAACAAGCCAGGAATGTTAGGTGTTAATGAGTTTAAAGAAATTGCCACCCCCATTTATAATGAGCCTAAATATTCTTTAAATAAAGTCACAGGCACGTTATACGTGAATGCAAGACCTTCACAAATAGAGGCTGTTTCACGAATCATTAACAGTTACGAAGATGTGATGGGACGCCAGGTATTAATCGAAGCTCAAATTCTTGATGTGACGTTAAAAGATGGATATGAGTATGGCGTAGACTGGACTAGTCTTCGCAACCATTTGGCTGGTGGATTCTTAGGGTCAGGTGGAATCACAGTAGGCGGTATTCAATCAGCAATACCTGGAGCGGTGAATCAAGGCAATGGGATAATTATTCCAGGTTCTTCGACAGGGTTTCAAGAAGGCAATAGTTTTGGCTTAGCTTACAGTGATGGTTCTTTTAATACGGCAATTAAATTATTGAATACTTATGGGCATGTTCGGGTTTTATCGAACCCGACTATTCGTGCAAAAAACTCACACCCTTCCATGATAAGTGTGGGAAGCATTACCCGATTTGTTTCCCAATCCGAAGCCATTGTTAATAACGTAGGAGGGAGTTCTGTGACGACTAATAATGTTATTACAGATTCTGTTTTTAATGGTATTGTGGTTGGTGTGCTGCCTTTTATTTCGGCAGATGGAACGGTTAATTTAACCATTCATCCCATGCAATCAGAGGTAAACCAAGCCAGTTTAGCTTTGCAAGATGTGGGTGGCTCAAAAATAACCCTGCCACAAATTGATTTTAAAGGAGTTACAACATCACTTGCATTAAATGATGGAGATACCGTGTTACTGGGAGGATTAATTAGTGAAAGTGGTCATTCGACTGGTGAGAAAGTGCCTTTTGTCTCTCAAATCCCCTTGGTAGGAAATATGTTTAAAAATCGCAGTCGATCCACTTCCAGTCGTGAGTTGGTTATCGTGTTAAAAGTTAAAGTGTTATGAGTTTAATCCACGATTCATTGCGAAGGTTAGAATCAAAGCAATTAAATAAGGTTGCGACAGATTCTAATGTTTACACAGGCTATGTTGATGCGACACAACAAAGTTTGTTTAATAAATCGTGGGTTGTCGGATTGTTGGTGTTTGTTGTTTTATTAATTATCTTCGCCCTCATAAGTTACAAAAAGATAGGCTTTAATAACCTTGATTTACTGAATCCAGTCGAACCCATTAATGACCGTGATGACTTAATAACACAAAAATATACGAATCAAACAAGCAAGAACCCGTCTTCGATTCATGAGACGATAGATGCGCCTGTTGTTATTACACAACCTGCAACTAAAGTTAAAGAAGCTGAAAATGAAACCGCAGAGGGCAGTTTGCCAAAAACAATAAAGACATTTGAACCAGTACAGAAAGCTTCACCTAAAAACGTTGTGCCAAGAGTCACTTCACAGCAAAAGATTATCCTAAAAAAACCAGCGGCAACAAAAAAGAAGCCACCGTTGCTCTTTAGCAAAGTACAAGAATTCAGTAAAGTACAAGAATTAAGTAAAACGCAAGAAATCAAGTCAGAACAAAAGCCTAAACTTACCGTAAAAGAAACTCGCCATTTGGTGAATAATCTACAAATGTATATTGAAGAAAGAAATAAGCCTAAAGTTAACACTTTGTTAGCGCAATTACAAAAAAGTTCAGGCTCCAGTAGTTTGGTATATCTTCGCATGTATGCGTATTGGTCAACAATACAAAAAGACGATGAAACCGCTATACGCATGTATAAAAAAATTCTGTTTGTGAAGCCTAATGACATTCAAGCTGGAACTAACTTGGCTCTTATTGAAGCTCGACAAAATAAAAGTGAACAAGCATTAAAACGATTAAAGTCTTTGCAAGTTTATTATCCAAGCAATAAGAATATTAAAGCCTACATTAAAAAAATTGAGGTGATGAAGTGAATCTATTAACTCAAAACATGCCTCATTTAAAAGCTCTAGGCTTGAAGTTTAACCCATTCCCAGTTGTTCCAGATTCTCACAACTATTTTATGACTGATCGAATGAGTGAGTCAATTGATGATATTTTGCACTGCATAGATGCGCGCAAGGGGTTTATTCTTATTAGTGGAGAAGTGGGGTTGGGGAAAACGACTTTGAGTCGGTTGTTATTAGCTAAGCTGGCTCAAAGTAATATTATCACGTCTCTTGTTTTTAATACCTTTCTACAAGAAAAATCCTTATTGAAAGCCATAAACAAAGATTTTAATATTTTTATTAAAAGCGATAACATTGAAGACCAATTAAATGCACTAAATCGTTTTTTATTAACTCAATACGCCTTGAAAAAAAACTGTGTTATTGTTATTGATGATGCGCAACAATTAAGCACAAAAAGCTTAGAGCTTATTAGGCAGCTTTCAAATTTAGAGACCAATCAAAATAAATTGGTGCAAATTATTTTGGTTGCACAAGGCGAGATTTTAGAAACATTAAATCGAAATGACTTAAGGCAATTAAAGAGTCGCATTGCTCTTAATGTGAAAATTGAACCATTTAGTTTACACGAAGTTAGGCAATACATCGATTTTAGATTGGCTCGCGCGGGCTCAAATGGTCAAATTAGAATAGACAATATTGCCTCGAAATATTTACATAAGGTAACTCTTGGATTACCAAGACAAATTAACCTGGTTTTGGATCGTTGTTTATATGTAGTGGCTGCGTATGATAAAAATACAATAGACAAAAATTTAGTATCGCAAGCGTTTCAAGAAATTTCGTTGCATTCAAAACCTAAAAATACACAACTATCAGTAAAGGCTTTATCAACCTATGCCGCCGTGGTTGTATTTGGCTCATTTCTGGGTGTTGCGATTTATAAAAAATCCATTGGAAACCATGCAATTGATGAAAATGTCTATCGAGCCCAACAAAATGAATCATTACTGTTAACTCATTCATTTGATTCTCAACAGAAAATAAAACCACAAGTAATGGACTCTATTCCTAAAGAAAAAGTGAAATCTTCGGAAAACGAACAACTTACCTTAAATGAATTCTTAACAAGCTTTAACTTTGGAAAAAATCTTACTGGCATCGCAAATGCCATTAAAGAGTCCAATATGAACAAACTTGCTCAACAGGTTAATCAACTAACACCCTATAAGTTGTTAATCACATCACAATTACAGAAGAACCAAAACAAACACCTGTTTTGGCATGTTATTGATGAAAATAAACAGCAAAAGTGGATTACATTTTGGCAACCAGAAATAACCCTAAAGGCTTTTTACCAAGGCTATTATTCGGATTCAATTTATAAACTGCAAAACCGTTTGAAAGATTTAGGCTATTACCATTTTAATGTGGATGGGATAGTTGGAGATAAAACTTTAGCAGGAATCACCTCACTGCAAAAAGATTACGGCATTGATGCCAGTGGTTTTCCAAATGATTTAACTCTGTATTTTTTACAGCACAATTTGCCCAAAAACACACTCAAAGAAAACACCTATTTAAGTGAAAAAAAGAACAATAAAAAAGTAAGTAATAATAAAAATAAGTCTTATCAATTTAACAATAAAAATGCACTGGCTTATGACAATTCAATTCAGAACATTAACTACCGATAATGAGTAAAATAATGACAAATTTAGCAATAACTAAACAGGGTGAACAGATAAGCAATAAAGTCGCAATAGGGACTTTATTATTAACCCATAAATTAATTACTTCTGAACAGTTAAAATACGCTCTTCAAAAGCAAAAAGTTACCGAAGAAAAGTTAGGGGAGCTTTTAGTCAGACTTGGAATGGTTACCGACAGTGAACTCTCACCTATTTTGTCCAAGCAATTGGGTCTAGCGTATTTAAATACAGATGAAATAGAAAAGCCAGATCCTAAAGTGTTAGACATGTTCAATCAAGAATTATGTTTGCGATCAAAGTTTTTACCGATTAAAAGAAAAGGAGAGTTTCTGGAAGTTGTCGTAGGCAATGCTAATTTGGAATATGTTTCTCAAATGATTACCAAACGTTCAGGTTTGCGCCCTCATCTAATAATGGCGGATTTTGGCAAAGTAACGCGCAGCATTAAATACCATTATTTTTTCAGTAACTATCCGATTGAAGATTTGGTTCAAAAAGAAATTAACTTACTCAAGAATGATGCCGATCAAGTGCATAATCCTGAGGTGTTATTAGATTATTTGTTGCATTTAGCGGTTAAACACCGGGCAACCGATATTCACATACAACCCGACAATAATAGCGCACATATTTCATTTCGCATTGATGGTGTTTTGCAGCCTATTGTTGGTATGTCTAAAGCAGTAGTTCGGCTTATTTCGAGCATAAAAATGCGTTCAAAAATGGATATAACCGAACAAAGATTGCCACAAGATGGCAGTTTTGGAACAGAGGTTATTGAGACACCCTACGATGTTCGGGTGTCAACTCTATCCACGGAATTTGGTGAAAATGTTGTGCTAAGGCTTCTGCCTGGTGGCGTTTTGGTTCGCGATTTGAGTCAATTGGGCTTTTTGACAAAAGACATTCATTTGATGAAGAAAATGTTTTCCCAACCTGCTGGTATTGTATTGCTTACTGGTCCAACTGGTAGTGGTAAAACCACAACTTTACATGCTGGTTTGAGAGCACACGGTTTAAGTGGAAAAAATATATTAACCATTGAAGACCCAATTGAATACAAATTGCCCGTCATCTGCCAGACTCAAGTCAATCGAAAAGCAAATTATACTTTTGAAACAGCCATTGCGCATTTTTTAAGGCACGATCCTGATGTGATGTTAATTGGAGAAATTAGAGATAAAGAAACTGCATTAGCGGCAATGACGGCTGCTGAAACGGGTCATTTAGTTCTCTCTACACTGCACGTAAACAGTGCCCTTGGTGTGATTCCACGTTTAAAAGCGTTAGGCATTCATTCTCAAATAATTGCCGATAGTTTGGTTGGAGTTGTCAGCCAAAGGTTGTTGCGTAAATTATGTCAGCATTGTTGTGAATCATATATACCAACGCTTGAGGAGTGGTCAATCGTGAGTCAAAACAAAGACATAAAACCCTTAAAAAGAAGTGTTGGTTGTCCACAATGTGCGGACAGTGGCTATCTGGGTCGCACACCAATTTATGAGTTATTGCCAGTAGGGAAGTCTTTAGTTGATGCCATTGCAAATGACTCTTCACGAAAACAAATCGCTGATATTGTTGCAACAAAAGGTTTGTTAGATTTAAGAAGCATGGCAAAAGGAAGAGTGCTGGCTGGAGAAACTTCAGTCGATGAATTCATGAGAATTATTGGTTCGGAGCTGGATTAAATGCGTTGTTATTACCACAAATTATTATTGCAATCAGGGAAAACACGCAGAGGTGTTTCTAAATTACTAATGGAAAATGAACGTTCGGCTCAGATATTTTTGGAAAAACGAAAAGACGCCATTATTCTTAATTTATTCATGTTGCCTAACTGGTTTGTTTATGTCTATGATTTTTGGAATAAGTTACTTGGAAAAGATCTTTCTAAAGCATCATTAGCCGAATTTTTTCATAATATTGCTGTTATGTTAAAAGCGGGAGTGCCTATTTTTACGGCAATGGAAGAGATGTCATCCGATGATTCGGAGCCAAAAATCAGGGAGTTGGCAGACAACTTATTGGAGTCCATGCGTTCAGGATTGACTTTTGCACAGAGTCTTGAAAAACACGCCGACACCATTCCGAAAACGGTTCGATACCTTGCTCTAATTGGAGAAAAGTCAGGCAACCAAGACCGAACCTTAAATGATGCAGCTGAGCATATGAATCGAATAGTTAGCATTTCACGTGATACTAAAAGAGCCATGATTTATCCCGCTTTTGTCTTTACCAGTATTATTGGAGCGACAATCTTTTGGCTGTATTATGTGGTGCCAAATATTGCAGATTTGTTTAAACACATGCAAGTGGAATTGCCATCTATCACCAAGATTACCATTGCTTTTTCCCATCATATTCATGATTATTTCTTTTTGTATATCGTCTTATTTTTCTTTCTTGTTATTTTCTTAATTGCGCTTTATCGGTACAACCAACCCTTTCGTTATAAAGTGCATAAATTGCTCTTTAAGTTGCCTGTTTCACGTACCATAGTTAAGTCATCTGGTTTGGCTTTTATAACCGAATACCTGAGTTTACTCATTTCTTCTGGCGTTGAAATTATTACCAGTCTTGACATCATAGAATCATCCATTACCAATGAAGTCTACAAAGAAAAAATTGCCAAAGTAAAAAAGGGCGTAAGTCGGGGTAACACCTTAACGGATGAATTGCGAGCAGCCGATGTCTTTCCAAGTTTTGTGTTACGCCTTACCAGCATAGGTGAACAAACAGGAACCTTGGATAAGCAGCTCAGTTATTTGGCTGAAGAATACCGCAAACGTTTTGAACACACCGTTGCTTCAATCAATGAAATCATCCAGCCATTGGTCATTATTTTTGCTGGCATGATGTTTATATTAATGATAGTTGCCTTATTCTTGCCTGTTTATAAGCTCATTGGTCAAGTTGGAATCTTAGGAGGTAAATAACCGTGTACACTAATCGTCATAATAAAATCGTTCGGCAATATGGATTTAGCTTATGGGAATTGTCACTGGTTATGTTAATCATGGTAGGATTGTTTGTGGCATTGGTGAATATAATGCCCTACATTATAAAACGAGATAATGTCCGTTTGGATAATACCATTCTCCTCAAGGTTGATGAACAAATACTCGGTTTTATTGCCACCTACAACCGTTTGCCATATCCTGACAGCAATGCAGATGGTCTAGAAGATGCCACCGCAAGCAGTGGCACTCTGCCTTATAAAACTTTAGGGTTAAATGAAGATTACGCGGGAGTGGGCTCCATACCACTGGTTTATGCCGTTTATCGCAATGCTGCAGCCAATGCTGACCTTGCCAATATTACTAACTTATTCAATCCCACAGATTCACACGGAACGACAACATCCTTTACCCACGTCAATGGTTTGGATTTCTGTACCGCTGTAAAAAATGGGGCTTCGGCAACTTTTTCAGCTTCTTTTGCGCATATTGTTTTACC
The DNA here is from genome assembly GCA_026988115.1 of Lysobacterales bacterium. Classification (GTDB taxonomy): domain Bacteria; phylum Pseudomonadota; class Gammaproteobacteria; order Xanthomonadales; family Marinicellaceae; genus NORP309. Next base: position 53,544 of record JALSLV010000112.1, read on the forward strand.
AAGTGGAGTAAAAAAAGCCATACCCTATATTATTGTCAGTGCAGGTTTAGCAGACAAAGATGGTAACTTAAATCCATTTGATGGCAGGAACGCAAGCGTAGCATTGGACTTTGAGTCGGTCAATAAGATTCAAAATGGCAACTACGATGATATTGTCTTAACTAAAACATTTGAAGAACTTGCCACTTCTTTAAATTGTGATACCGCCATAAATTCACTTAATTTATTAGCTGATGCAAAAGCCACTCATGTTGAAAATGTGGCTCAAGCGCAAAACATAAAAGACTCCGTAGAGTTATCCATAATTATTACTATTATGCAAACTGCATTAGGTGTCGCGAACACCGCCATAGCGGTTTATAATTTGGGATTGGCTGCTGCTCTTGTGGGTGTCGCTTCGGCTTCTTTAGCCTCGGCAATTGCTGCGTGTGTGGCTTCCTTAGGAACGGCATGTGGATTGGTAGCTGTTGCGATAGCTGGCTTGGTTGCGGCTGTGGCGGCTGTTATTGCAGCAGGTGTTTCTGTTGGCTTAAATATAGCTGCATTAGTAGCACAAGGCATTGCTATTGCAAAAACTATTGATGTCGCTAATAGAGCAGGTTCTACCATATCACCTCCCAATCCAAATAGTGTAACAGATCCAAATACAGGTAATGTGACATCCAATACAGATTTAGCAGCGCAAGCACGAGCAACGGCGGAAATGCTAAAAAAAGATGCCGCCGAAAAAGTTATTGCTGCGCGTGATAGTATCAATAACGCACGCTCACTAGCCCTTACTATTCGCAACAGATTTACCACCTTAAAAGCAGAAACTCAAGCTCTGGTTAATACCAATGCAGCAGTTGGAGATGCACTTTTTACCGCTCAAACTCTTTCGGCAAATAACCAAGCGCAAACTAATCTAAACCAATCTAATGCTGCTATTGTGGGGTTAAATAATGGTCTCGGTGATGCCAATAATGCTGTAGCAGCAGTGGGTGCTCCTTTATCAACGATTGATCCTAGCAACCCTTTTGGACCGCCAATTATTTCTTACCCTAACGCAGATTTTCCATTGGCGGAAACACATTTGCAGTTGGCAGAACCCGATATAACAACAGCAAGCACTGAGTTTACCAACCTGAGCAACAGTTATTTATCGACCAAAACATCAGCAATCAATGCAAAAAATAGAATTATTTTTATACGAACTAACTTGCCAGCTTTGCCAGTTAATGCCACTCAAGCTCAAATTAATGCCAGAAATGCTTATTTAGTAACATTAAATGATGCCGAAGCTAAAGCGAATGCGGTCATTGCACGCATAGATGAGGTCTTTTTAAATCCTTTGGGACCAAATTTTTTGGATAACATATTTAGTACGTGGATAGGCACAGAATTGGGCCGAATAAACGCGGCACAAGGTCAGACAACCGAGGCTTTGGAAACAATTGCAGGCGCATTAGATGCAGAAGCAAGTGCCACTCAATTAGAAAATGCGGGTGGTAATAACCCTCCACCATCAACCACTGTTTTGAACCTATCAACTGGGGTTGACGATATATTAAAGGCAGCGGATAAAAAAGGAGTGCAAAGGTAATGAAAAAAAATTATCTTAAAGCCTATTCCTTGGTTGAAATGTCACTTGTTTTAGTGGTGATTGGAATCATTGGGTTTTTTAGTCTTAAATTTCTAACTGAGATTGGAACACAAACACTTAATCAGCAATTTAAAAATGAATTAGAACGAGCCAATGAAGCTTTAATTGGGTTTGCTTTATCCAATAGTCGCCTGCCTTGCCCAGACACCAATAATGATGGCGATGAAGACTGTGCTATCGCTAATAAACAGGGGTTTTTGCCAGTTAACACCTTAGGAATCGAGTCAACAAATCAAAGTAAAAAAGGCCTGTCTATTCGTTATGGAGTCTACAGAAAAGCAAGTGCCACCTTGTTAAATGATATGGATTTAGCTCAACTTAAGGGTCGTTATGAACCCTTATTACCGAATTCAGAGACTTCAAATCAACTCGGGGGTTTGGATTTTTGTTTTGCCTTAAAAAAAGCCAGCCTTAGTGCTGCAGATAACAGTCAAATCAATATAGGTACTGCTGCGATTAATGTGGCATATGTGCTAGCAGGTGCTGGATTAATAGATGCTAATAATGATGGCAATCTGTTTGATGGAGTCAATGCGACGGGTGTTAAATTTGAAAAGCCACATAAATCGCATAAAAACAATTACGATGATAATGTTGTGGCAATGAGCTTTAATGGTTTGTCAGGAACTCTGAATTGCCCAAAAGTTTTATCGCAGACCAATGGAGCGGCGAGGGCTAGTTTTGCTGCATATGATATGTGGTTGTTGGCAACACAGTACAAAGAATTTAGAGACTTTAACGTCGCGTATTTACAAAGCATGTTAAAAGTCGCGGAAAGTAATCGGGACCTTGCCTTAGCTGGTGTCGCCTTAGCCTTATTATCGACAGCGATAGCAGCAGCCGATGTGGCAATGGACTTTACTGGTGCCAGTGCGATTGGTATAACCTTGGCATTATTGGCAACAGCCGATGCAGCTTACGCATTGGTGCAAGCCATTCAAGGAGTGGCAGATGCTCAACAAGATGTGGCGGACGCTGTGCAACAACAAAATGAAGCCATAGCCTCATTGGCACAAGCCTTAGCATTTAAAGATGCCAAATTAGTGCAGGTGAAGACTTTAGATCAAAGAGGATTAATTCGATGAGAAAAATAAGAGGTTATTCACTTGTAGAATTGAGTGTTGTGTTAATAATATTGGGTGTAATTGTTTCACTGCTTTATACTTATTATCCCAGGTCACAAAATGTCAAACAGCATATAGTTAAATCTTTTAATACCGAAGACATCGATAATGCCTTAATTGGATTTATGTATTCGCATGGCCGCATGCCTTACCCCGATACAAACGGCAGTGGAGTGGAAAATATTGGAGCGACAAGAGGAACAGTTCCCAACATAACCTTGGGTTTACCCGAGAAGCCTGTCAACGAATTTAATATTCCTTTAGTTTACTCTATCTTTAGAAAACCCAATGCTGACAACCAACTGGATGCGGACTTGGGTATTAATAAGGACAGACTGTATGCACTTTTACCAACAGGCACGAGAACAGCGGCGTTAACACCGTTAAACCAATCCAACACTATTGATTTTTGTTTTGCCTTGAAAACAGCAGCCAATATTGCGGTTAATGATGCGTCCTCTTTATTTGTTTCAAAGCCCCTTTACAATCGCAATGTGGCTTACGTTTTAGTTGATGTTGGTGCAACTGATGCCGATGGTGATGGCAATTTATTGGATGGTCTGAATGCCAGTGGGATTAATTTTGAAGTGGCAACTAAAGCAAAATCTTTAACCTACGATGATCAGGTTAATTCCAAAGAGTTTTCTGAATTATTTGGCGCTCTGGCATGTGGTTCTGTTATCTCAGCGGCTTTACATGCACACGATAATGCTGTTTTGGCTGCAGATATGATGCATACTTCTTTTGTTGATTACAGTCGATTATTAGCCTTATCAAAAGACCTTGCCGATATTGGTACGCTTTTATCCACAGCCGCCATACTTCAAGCGGTTGCAGGAATTTCGGATTCTGCATCAGCTGGAGCGACAGCTTTGGCAGAGACCCTAATTCCACCACCTGCCGTATTTCAGGCGCAAGGGAGCTTGGCTTTGGGTTTAATTGCTGCCTCTGCGGTTGTTGCCACAGCCTCGACAGTGGCAGCAGCATTAACTCAAGCCTCAGCAGATGATGCACTTCAAGCGGTGAAAGATGCTCAGGCCTGTTTTGATAATGGCACAGGGCCTGTTTGTACCAACGGACAAACAGGAAATTTTGTATCGAAACTAGCCAACTTAACAACAATAATTAGGGCAAATGCCATTGCCGCAGATAATGCAGGATTATAGAGAAATGAAAAATCAAAAAATATTAAGAAATACTCAGGGTTTTACTCTAATAGAAATGTCGATTGTCCTTATTGTAATTGGGCTTATTTTAGGTGCAGTTTCAATTGGAAAAGACTTGCAGCGTAATGCTGTCTATCAAAAAATTAGTCAGTCCTTTATTCAAGGTTGGGCATTAGCGTATCAAAACCACTTTGATAGAGTTAATTTAGTTGTTGCCGATAACCCTTTAGCTCCAACTCTGATGGTTAACTCCAATACTGGTGAAATTTGTGGGTTGCCCTTGCAAAGTGCAATGGATGTTGCGGGTGTAGAAATGCCACCAGGAAGAGCTGAAGGCTCAGAAGATAAGTACGTCTATCTTGATACCAATGGCAATCCTCAACAAATTGAAGTGTGTTTTGATAATATTCCTTGGTCAGTTGATGGGTTAACAGCAGGCACTTACATGTTGCGCAATAAAAATGTCATGGTTATTAAGGGCATCACACCTGATTTAGCTCGATTGTTGGACAATTCGGTTGATGGAATTGCTGATGCCCGATTTGGGAAATTTAGAGAGTCACAGTACGCCAATAATACCGCATCCACACAACGGCTGTGGAGCAAAACAAATACTCAAAATTTTACCAATGCAAACATCAACCAAGATGAATCCCAAGTGGCAATTATGACAGCGTATTATTTAATGCCTGAATAACCTATCGTGCGGTTAAATGTATTTAACTTCAGTGATGTAATAAGTTTTTGTGCCGCCTGGTGTTTGCACTTCAACTTCATCATCCAATTCTTTGCCGATTAATGCTCGGGCAATAGGAGAGGAAATTGAAATCTGACCTTGATCAATATCCGCTTCGACATCACCAACAATTTGGTAAGTTACTTCATTTTCATCATCGTCTTCGAGAGTTACTGTAGCACCAAATACCACTTTATTACCAACATTCAAACTATGAATATCAATGATTTGAGCATTTGAGATTGTGCCTTCTAAATATTTGATGCGTGCTTCATTCATGCCATGTTCTTCACGAGCCGCATGGTATTCGGCATTTTCTTTTAAATCACCGTGTGCACGAGCTTCAGCCACGGCTTCAATAATACGCGGTCTTTCAACTGTTTTAAGTCTTTTTAATTCTTCTTTTAATCGTTCTGCACCAGTTGCAGTTAATGGAGCTAATGCCATTTTTATCCTCATGTCCTGTAGTTATTCACTTAAATCGTGTAGTTCATCAAGTGAGTATATTTCTTGTTTATTTAAATACTTATACGCTTCTAAGGTTGCTGCAGCACCGTAGATCGTGGTGGAATAATTTATATTTTGTTGCAGAGCTTCGCGACGTATAGAGTATGAATCCGATATGGCTCCAGAGCCTTCGGTTGTGTTGATGATGAATTCTATTTCTTTTGACTTGATTTTGTCAACAATATGAGGCCTGCCTTCCAAAACTTTATTCACTCTTTCGCAATATAAGCCGTTTTTACGTAATAATTGGCAAGTTCCGCCTGTAGCAACTAAATCAAATCCCATGTCTTGTAGTTTTTTTGCAAGTGGTATAACTTGTTGTTTATCCGCTTCACGAACTGAGATAAATGCCGTTCCTTGCAGTGGCATAGATGTGTCACTGGCTTGTTTGGAACGTGCTACTGCTGCACCGAAAGTTTTACCAATGCCCATCACTTCGCCGGTGGAACGCATTTCTGGACCAAGTATTGGATCAACACCGGGAAATTTAAGAAAAGGGAATACGGGTTCTTTGATGGAATAATGGTTAAGTTTTAATCGTTGCTTAACATTTTGTTGTTTTAAACTGATACCAGCCATGCAGCGAGCGGCAATTTTTGCCAGTGGTAATCCGCTGGCCTTAGAAACAAAGGGCACAGTACGCGAGGCACGAGGGTTAACCTCTAAAATGTAAATGTCTTCGCCTTGAATGGCAAATTGGGTATTCATTAAACCAATCACCCCCAGTTCTTTTGCCATTAAACCCGATTGTCTGCCCAATTCCTTTTGCACCTCATCGGATAAGGAAAAAGGTGGAATACAACAAGAAGAATCTCCCGAATGCACACCTGCTTGTTCGATATGTTCCATAATGCCGCCGATAAATACATCTTGCCCGTCGCAGATAATATCCACATCGACTTCAATGGCATGGTCTAAAAATCTGTCTAAAAGAATAGGGGAATCATTGGAGATTTTAACCGCTTCTTTCATGTAGCGATTGAGTTCGTTATCGTTATGCACTATTTCCATCGCTCGACCACCCAGCACAAAAGAAGGGCGAACCACCAAAGGATAGCCGACTTGATTCGCCAATTCGACTGCTTCTTCAACATTTTTAGCAATGCGATTAGGCGGTTGTTTGAGGTCGAGTTTATCCAACATGGCTTTGAATAACTCGCGGTCTTCTGCCCTATCAATGCATTCAGGTTGCGAACCAATAATCGGCACACCCGCCGCTTTTAAACCATTGGCTAAATTTAACGGCGTTTGTCCACCGTATTGCACAATCACGCCATACGGTTTTTCGATGTTGACGATTTCTAACACGTCTTCATGGGTTAGAGGTTCAAAATACAAACGATTTGCCGTGTCGTAATCGGTGGAAACGGTTTCAGGGTTGCAATTGACCATGATGGTCTCAAAACCATCTTCCTTTAGTGCCAATGCTGCATGTACACAACAATAATCAAACTCAATGCCTTGCCCAATGCGGTTGGGGCCTCCGCCTAAAATCATGATTTTCTTGTTGTTGGTCGGGCGTGCTTCGCAGTGCGCTTCGTAAGTGGAGTAAAAATAATCAGTGGTGGCATCAAACTCTGCCGCACAGGAATCCACTCTTTTGTAAACGGGACGAATGTTAAAATCATGGCGAAGTTGCGTGAGTTTCTTTTCGCTTGTGCCCATGAGTTCAGCAATGCGACTATCGGAAAATCCCAGTTGTTTAATCGCCAGCATTTGCCTAGCATTAATATCATTGCTTTGTTTAATGGCGTGTTCAACTTTAATAATGTGTTCTATTTCGGCTAAAAACCACGGGTCAATTTTACTGATGGCAAACAATTTATCGACGCTATAGCCCAAACGCAAAGCATCGGCAACATAGAGCAAGCGGTCTTGAGTTGGCTCACGTAATTCTGTATTCAAATCAAAGCCTTTGTCTAAATCTGTTTGGTTGACAAGTGAATTCAAACCATTTAAGCCTGTTTCCAAACCACGCAGGGCTTTTTGTAAAGATTCGGCAAAGGTGCGTCCAATCGCCATCACTTCACCAACAGATTTCATTTGTGTGGTCAGGTGATTATCGGCTTTGGCAAATTTCTCAAAAGCAAAACGTGGTATTTTGGTGACCACATAATCAATACTTGGCTCAAAGGAAGCGGGCGTGGCACCGCCTGTTATTTCGTTCTGTAGTTCATCAAGTGTGTAGCCCACAGCCAATTTAGCTGCTACTTTGGCAATCGGAAAACCTGTAGCTTTGGAAGCAAGAGCCGATGAACGTGAAACCCGTGGGTTCATTTCTATCACAATTACTCGTCCATTTTCAGGGTTAATAGAAAATTGCACATTTGAACCACCCGTATCGACACCAATTTTACGCAAAACTGCCAAAGAAGCATCCCGCAAAATTTGGTATTCCTTGTCGGTTAAGGTTTGGGCTGGAGCAACCGTGATGGAATCACCGGTATGCACGCCCATTGGGTCGAGGTTTTCAATCGAACAAATAATAATGCAATTGTTTTTTTTATCACGCACCACTTCCATTTCGAACTCTTTCCAACCCAATAGTGACTCTTCGAGCAATACTTCAGTGGTTGGTGATAATTTCAAACCATTGGCTGTAATGTCTTCAAACTCTTCTAAATTATAAGCAATGCCACCACCTGAGCCTCCCATGGTAAAGGAAGGGCGAATAATCACAGGATAGCCGATTTGCTTTTGAGCGATGCGGGCTTCTTCAATATCGTGCACAAGAAAGGACAAAGGCGTGCCAAGACCAATTTCGGTCATGGCTTTTTTAAATAACTCGCGGTCCTCAGCCATATCAATGGCCTCACGTGTTGCACCAATCATTTCCACACCAAATTTCTCCAAAACTCCATGTGAAACTAAATCAAGAGAGCAATTTAATGCGGTTTGCCCACCCATTGTCGGTAATAAGGCATCGGGGCGTTCTTGTTCGATAATTTTAGCAACGGTTTGCCAGTTTATTGGTTCGATAAATATTTTGTTTGCTGTTTCGGGGTCGGTCATGATAGTGGCAGGATTGGAATTAACCAAAATAACTTTGTAGCCTTCATCCATTAAGGCTTTGCACGCTTGCGTGCCAGAATAATCAAACTCACAAGCTTGTCCAATGACAATCGGACCTGCGCCTAACACCAAGATGCTTTTTATATCACTGCGTTTAGGCATTATTATTCTCCTGCATGGCTTTTATAAAAGGCAGAAATAGTTTTTTCGCATCGTGCGGGCCAGGACTTGCCTCAGGATGCCCTTGAAAACTATAGGCAAAACAATCACGGCGTTTAATGCCTTGCACCGAATCATCAAATAAGGATTTATGTGTGATTTGTAAGTTTTCAGGAATAACACTTTCATCCACCGCAAAACCGTGATTTTGTGAGGTTATCATCACCTCAGTTGTGGCTAAATCTTGTACGGGATGATTGGCACCATGATGCCCAAACTTCATTTTCATGGTTTTTGCTCCACTGGCAAGTGCGAGAATTTGATGACCTAAACAGATGCCGAACAGAGGAATGCCCGATTTTAAAAAGTGTTGTGTCGCATTAATCGCATAATCACAAGCCGCAGGGTCGCCCGGACCATTGGATAAAAAGATGCCATCAGGTTTCATGGCTAACACATCTTCTGCTGATGTATCGGCTGGAACAACGCTAATGTTACAACCCAAATCAGCAAGTATACGTAAGATATTGTGTTTGACACCAAAATCGTAGCATACCACTTTATAATTGTTTGTTGGTGTTTCATTGAAGTCGTTAGTGGCTAAATCAAATTCTCCACCTTGCATCCATTGGTAGGTTTCTTTGCAAGTCACTTCGATGGCTAAATCTTTACTTTCCAAACCTGCAAAACCTTTAGCGAGTTCAACCGCTTTTTGCTCATCAATGTCTTTTGTCATGATACAGGCTTTCATTGCCCCTTTTTTACGTAAAATTTGGGTTAATTCTCGTGTGTCGATTTTGGCAATGGCAACAATTTTATTGTTCTCAAGGTATTTATCAAGGCTTATTTGCTTGCGCCAAGAGCTGGCTAACTTGGGTAAATCCCTGATGACCAAACCTTTAATATGCAGTTTTTCAGATTCGACATCAGCGCTATTGCAACCCGTATTGCCAATATGTACATAAGTTAAGGTAACGATTTGTTCGGCATACGAAGGATCGGTTAAAATCTCTTGGTAACCCGTCATGGCGGTATTGAAAACGATTTCACCAACGCTATTGTCGTTAAAACCAATGGAAATTCCTGAAAATACTGTGCCATCTTCAAGGGCGAGAATTGCTTTATTTTGTCCAGCAAAAAGAACAGAATCTAAGTTTGATTCGTGCATAATTTAGTTTTTATGAGTGATTATCGGCTGGATGGGTATTTTAACTCAAGCAATCTCACTAGTCTAAACAAATTACTAAATATAGGCAGTTTTATCTTAGCCTGAATATTTCATGCAAGAATGGAGTTTATGGGAAGAATGGCAAAATATATTGGATAAATATCGCTTTTAACCTAGTTATTCTTAGGTTGAAAGCGATTTTATTCAAGATATGAAGCCATTTTTTTCATAAAGCCATTCAGGTCTAAGCAGTAAACGTAATAATTTTAGGGTAAGCTATTGAAATATATAATAAATACACCTATTACTTACCTCTTGTATGAAATATTCAGGTTAGAGCTTTATTTATTAGCCGTAATTAGGGATAATGGCAAATGATACAACTAAAATTATGAGGGATGTTTTGTTTTCTAAAATTACACTGATTGGGATATTGTTATTTGCCTTTTTTGGCGTGGATGCTACCGCTTTTGATCGAGCGAAAAGTGCCATACTGGTTGAGGATACTAATCTTAATGATTCATTAAAGTTGAAACAAGTCTTTGCTCAAATAATTGTGAACAATACTGGAGAGACAATATCTGATGTTTTAAATAATCCTGTATTTTTAGAGGCAAATATTAAATCTGGTTTAAAACGTTCCTATGTGGAGCAAATTGGTCACAACTATTTATCTGATAATAGCCCGTATAAATATTGGTTTTATGCGGTTATGCAAAAAAAGTTTATAGATGAGATAATAGCTGATGCTCATTTTTCAGTTTTACCTAAAAATCGAGAAAAAATTATGACTTGGGTTGTTGAAAACAATGAAACAAGTCAATCTGAGCTGATCTATGCTTATGATGACGAAAGTATCATGTATTGGTTAAAGCATTGGGCTGATGTCATGGGCTTAAACCTTGTTTTTCCTAAAATGGATGAAGTGGATAGCATAAATGTTTCACCACAATCCATAAAATCTTTATCTTTTGAAGCGCAAAAACAAGCCCAAGATCGTTATTTTGTCAATCATAACTTGTTATTGTCTATTGAACATAAGGCGGACAGGGTGAAAGTTCGTTCGGGATATGTTTACAGTGGTCAAGAGTTTACTGTGAGTCATTTCCAAGACATGAACAGTGACATGGCTTCGTTAATGTACTCGGTATTTGAAAATTTAAGCCAGCGGTATGCACAGCAGTATAAAATTGATAGTGCCAACATACAAAGACACTCTGTTCAGGTAGTGATAAATAACTTGTCAAACTACGATGAGGTTATGTTTTTAGAAGACTATTTAAAACGCCTGTCTGTTATTGATAACTCGACAATTGTTTCTGCGACTCGCAATCAGTTGGTGTTAACCTGTGATTTGACGGTAACTACCGATTCCTTTTTATCTATGATTAATCGTGATACTGTCTTATCACCCATTAATCAGGGTTCGGTAAATCAATTGGTTTTTTCATTTAATCATTGATGACTTGGTTTAAACACATTCCAAATGCCATAACCTTCGCTCGAATTTTTGCGATGATTCCCTTGGTGTGGTTTATGTTAGAAAAAAACTACGAAGTGGCTTTTTATATTGCTATGGGCGCAGGTTTTTCCGATTTGCTTGATGGTTTTTTAGCTAAACGTTATGGCTGGCAAGGGTGGTTAGGCGGGATTTTGGATCCCTTGGCAGATAAGTTTATGATGTTGTGTTGCTTTTTGGTGTTTGCAGTGCAAAATATTATTCCAAATTGGTTGCTTATAATCGTTCTGGCTCGTGATGTTATTATTGTAACGGGGACAACTTTCTATCATTTTGCCATTGATAAAATGGAAAAAGCCCAACCCAGTTTGTTAAGCAAGACCAATACCGCTGTGCAAATTTTATTAATTGTGGTTATGCTAGCTCATTATTCGCTATATCAATTTAGTGAAGGTGTTCTTAATGGATTAATCTATTTAGTGACTTTCTTCACTGTTAGTAGTGGTATGCATTATGTATATTTGTTCTTTATGCACAGAAAAGTTTTTTTACAAAATCAAAGAAAAGGAGAATAATTAGATGTTTACAGATTCAAATCGTTGGTATTTTTTAGCCGTTTTTCTATTGTTAGGAATATTTATTTATCTGCTTTCACCTATATTAACCCCCTTTGCCATAAGTGCACTCATCGCCTACCTATTTGACCCGTTTGCAGATAAATTAGAAAGTTGGAAACTCTCGCGAACCCTTTCGGTAGTTATTGTTTTTATCATTATGACGATAATTGTATTTTTAATTCTGTTAGTTTTAATTCCGACATTAGAGCATCAAATATCCAACCTCATTACAAATTTGCCTAAGTATTTTCAATACCTCAGTGATAATGTCACACCATGGTTGCGTGAAAAATTTGGTTTACAAACGGATATATTCAATTTTTCAGAGCTTACTGACTTGCTTAAAGAACACTGGAATGAGGCAGGTGGTATTGCAAAAAACATTGTTGCCTCACTATCTAAAAGCAGTATGGTCGTGGTTAATTGGATGATGAACATTATTCTAATACCCGTAGTGACATTTTATCTGCTTCGGGATTGGGATATATTAACAGCACGAGTTGGAGAACTGATACCAAGACCTGTTTACCCCACAATCAATAAATTAGTAACCGAATCAAACAATGTTTTAAGCGCCTTTCTTCGTGGTCAGTTTTCAGTTATGTTGGCATTAGGTATTATTTATTCTATTGGATTAATGATAATAGGATTGGATTTGTCACTGTTAATCGGTATGGGAGCGGGGATTGTTTCTTTCATACCATACCTAGGCGCCATAACAGGCATGGTGGTTGGAGTCATAACCGCATTTGTGCAATTTGGAGACCCAACTTACGTGGTTTATGTTCTTATTGTCTTTGGTGTAGGTCAATTATTAGAAGGCATGGTATTAACACCGTGGCTTGTCGGGGATAAAATAGGCTTGCATCCCGTTGCCGTTATATTCGCGGTTTTAGCAGGTGGGCAACTCTTTGGCTTTGTTGGTATTTTATTGGGTTTACCAATTGCCGCAGTGGTTATGGTGTTATTACGTTTTGCTCATCAAAATTACATTCAAAGTAAAATGTATGGCGATGATGAAGAATACAGTCTGACAAATTCAGACTCCAAAAAGAAGATGAAAGTCAAAACAAAAAAAGAGCCAAAAAGTGACTGAACAACAACTGCCACTGGATTTTAAAAACACACAAACAAAAACTTTCATCGATTTTATAGAAGGTCAAAATGCAGTGTTACTTGAAAGTTTAAAAAGCTTTATCCATTCCGATGAAGTACTTTTTTACTTGTGGGGAGAAGCCGGTTCAGGCAAAACACACTTACTTCAGGCATATGTAACACAACTGTTGGTGACAGGCAAAACCGCCGTAGTTATCAAGCCAAGTGAGCTTGATAAGCGACAAAATGTGCAATTAATCGACATGTTTGATCTCTTTTGTCTGGATAATATTGAAAATATTGCACAAGATAGAGCGCGTGAAGAAGCCTTGTTTTTTTGGATAAATGAAATAAAACAAGCAGGAAAAAAAATTATACTCTCAGGTCAGCTATCCAACAAAAGCCCGCAATGGCAATTGCCTGATTTGCGTTCTCGTCTTCAAGCAGGGAGAACACATGAAATAAAAACGCTCAATCGAGAAGACTCATTAAAGGTGTTTAAACAACAGGCAAAAAATAAAGGCTTAAAAATAGACAGCAAAATAGAGAATTACCTCAAAAACAATTGTGCCATGAATATGGCTTACTTAAGTTCGCTATTACGAAAACTTGATCAAGCCACCTTAGTGAAAAAAAAGCAGGTAACAATTCCACTTTTAAAGAAAATAGTGCTTGAGAAATAACAAAACATAATAGATAATGCACATCGACTTTCGTTGGTCACTTATCAACGGCTAGCGGCGGACCTGGTCAGGCCCGGAAGGGAGCAGCCACAGTCGTAACGCTGTGTGGTAAGAGCGGCTAACGGAAGTCACCTCAATTTTAGATTTCTAGCACTTCATAAATTCCTTATCTCTGCGTTAAAAAAGCTCATTGACATTCGTCAAATCACTTTTTAAGCCTTGATATAAGTAATTTCTAAAGCACTAGAAATAAAAATTTTTAAAGAAACTCATTCAAATCAAATTAAGCTTGTTTCTTAAAATTTAATGGTAAGTGGGATTTATCCCACTCTAAGTCTAGTTTAAAGTAATTTTTACGCTTTGAGTTCTAGGAGCCTGTCCTAGACTTTCTCACAACCCATACAGGTCATGCCATCCACGCCAAGCACTTGCTTTATCACATTAGACTTTTTGATAACCACTTTTTCGCTTTCTTGTTGCGGTGAACACGAGATTGTTGCTAATAAAACAATTATTATAAGTACATAATTGTCAGGTTTCACAACGTTGTTGATGTAAACATATCCATTTTTCATTTTATTATCCTTAGAAATTAACGCTAGTTTAACACACCTTTTTAAAATAAGACCCCATCATTGCGAGGAGCATAAACGACGCGGCAATCTCCAAAAGTTAGAACCACTTTCAAATATCACGATATATTGTTGAGATTGCCACGTCGTTCCTCCTCGCAATGACGAGGTTTTAAATTTATCCTGACTATAAACCTTCAAAATAACGTATCATCTTTGCAATGTCTCTGTTGTGTGCTTTTGTGTGGTTAAGCTCAAACCATGTGGGGACATCAAGTCCACAGGCGGTTTCATGGTAATAACACTGCTCTATCATGTATTTGCTTGAAGGAGAACAAGTGATAGATTGATTATACTGGCATGAATAGAGTACAGTAGATTGTTGAATAATTAGTTTTGTATAACTTGGGTTGATTGTTCCCAATCTCGTGGAGAGTTTATTCAACAAGGCTAAAGTCTCCGACTCTCTAAACATTTCATTAATAGAAACAATCAAGGGGCCATTTTCAGTGGTAAGGATTAAATTGAAAAAATCTTCAAAGAATTGATTCTTCCCTTCATCACTCATAAATTTCATTCCCATACCTCTTTGGATGAGATTTGCATATTTAGATTGAAAAGCTAGTTTAAAGAATAAAGCTTCCGCATCCTTACCCGTTTTCTTCTCAAAATACGCAGGATAATCATTATGTATAGAATTACGCTGTTTTTGACATTCACCTTGTAATGTTTTTACTCTTTTCATGCCATCACTCTCATCTGAATCTATATTCATATATCCGATTTTTCGACAATCACGATCTAAAAAAGTCACACTCATCAATTCAATAATTGGCTCTGGACTAAATTGTTGTTGGGATAATTCGAAGAGTATATCTTCAGGCACATCGAGCTCAGCGACTTTCTTTAGTGATTTTTTAGGATTTTTATTGGGTTCTGACTTGGTTTTAAGGTTCTTTTCTTCCTTTGTTTCCGTACTGCTTAGTGTTTGTTGTTTAGGCAATACTTTTTCACTTTTACCTTCATAAAACCAATAAGAAAATACTAAAGTTATGATAACTAAACCGATAATTTTATTTCGCATAAATCTCCACCAAATAATCAAAAATCAGGCTCAAGTCTTCAACTTGGTTTTCTGTTAAATAATGCTCTAAATAAAACTCCTGCAAATCTACATCGCAAGCCTCAAAATACAATCCTGTGCTAGAATTAGAATACGCTATCTGAGGGATATAACAATAATTTGCCAAGTGCCTATTTACTGGTAGTTGACAATCTTGACCAAGGTAACACAAATATAAATCCAATGCTGGTTGCAAAATCTGATTGAAATAAGCATCATCCTTGATTGAGATTTGATTTTTAATTTGTTCTGACAGAATGCTAAATTCTACACCTAAATTCTTATATCGTTCTCGTGCATAGTAATCAGGTAATTTATTATCATCCTTAAAACTGAAATTCACACCTGCAAACGCTTCGTAAAAAACCCGTGGGTATTTGGTGTGGAGGCTTTTTTCAGTCTCTTTAATCAACGAATGAAATTCGGCAACTTTATAAGCAAAAGCTTGCTCATCATGTTCATATAAAGAAGCTAAGTAGATTTTCTTTTGCTTATACTCTTCTTCATGAATCTTGAGATTTTGCTCATCACGGTCTTCTTCAGACACTTGTTTACGTCCAGCAACTTCCCACCGTAACGATTCTACCTCACTTTCTATTTTCCAGATTTCTTCTTGGCTGACAGTTGGTTTTCCTTTTTTTAATTTTTCTAACTCATTAAGACTTGCTGTTAGTCGTTTTACATTTGCTATCGTCGCTTTTAGTATTTTACCCTCATCAGACTGTGGTTTTGTTTTCTTCATAAGTTCACGAAGTTTGCTTGACCTATTGTAAACACCATCCCTAGTTGATACCTTTTCTTCAAATAATGATTCAACTTGGGCTATTGTTTGTTTGCAATTATCAATATGCTCTAGATAGAGCCTAATTTGTTTGTCTGTTGCTTGATGTTGTCTATTGTTACTGTTATACCTGATTTTATCCTTATACTCTTGAAGAAAATCAACTTCCTTATTAGAGCTAATATTATTTTCCAACTCATAAGTTTTCATGCTTACTTGCTCAATATAACCAATGCAAGTATATAAACTTACATACTTATCATACATCTGAATATAACTCAATTGTTTGAGTTCTTTAGCTAGACGAGCTTTTTCTTCTTCGGAAATTTCACTATTTGTTATGGTTTGTGTCTGTTTTACTTTGATTTTCTTAATTGCTTTTGGTTGTACTTGTTTATCAAGATGACTGGGTTGCAGATTGACTGTATTGATATGACTTATCTTGTTGTCTTTTTCTTGCAACAACAACCAAGCAATTAATGCAATGAGAAAAATTATTCCAATTTTTAAATACAATTTCATAAACAGGCACCTGTGATATGTACAACCAGTAATAGGGGTTAATGCGTAAACTTAAAGATTATATCACTATTTAGACAAAAATTTAATCCCATCAGAAATGCCCGAAACCGTCAGCGGATACATTTTGTCTTCAAATATTTCTTTTATCATTTGTGTGCTTTGAGTGTAACGCCAATAATCTTGTGGGACGGGATTGAGCCAGATAGCTTTTTGCCATTTGTCTTTGATGCGTTTGAGCCAAACTTGTCCTGCTTCCGCATTATTGTGTTCAACTGAGCCATTTTCATAAGCCAACTCCCACGGACTCATGGCGGCATCACCGACAAAGATAACATGGAAATCGTTGCCAAAGGTGTTGAGTATATCGTGAGTGCTTATGCCTTCGTCGTATCTTCTGCGGTTGTCTTTCCAGAGGCTTTCGTAAACGCAGTTGTGAAAATAAAAATATTCCAGGTGTTTAAATTCAGTTTTGATGGCTGAAAATAATTGTTCACAGGTGCGAATATGGTCGTCCATAGAACCGCCAATATCAAAAAACACCAAAAGTTTAACGGCATTATGGCGTTCGGGAACCAATTTGATATTGAGTAAACCTGCATCACGTGCGGTACTCTTGATGGTGTCATCCAAATCCAACTCTTCTGCCACGCCTGTTCGGGCAAATTTTCGCAATTTTCGCAAAGCCACTTTAATATTGCGTGTACCGATTTTGCAATTATCATCGAGGTTGCGGTATTGGCGTTTTTCCCACACTTTAACCGCTCGCCTGTGCGTGCTTTCACCACCAATACGCACACCTGCGGGATTGTAGCCACCATGTCCAAAGGGCGATGTGCCACCTGTACCAATCCATTTGTTGCCACCTGCGTGTTTTTTCTTTTGCTCTTCTAAGCGTTTTTTGAGTGTTTCTAAGATTTTATCCAAACCACCCAATGCTTCTATTTTAGCCTTTTCTTCATCAGTCAAGTTTTTCATAAATTCAGACTGCAACCAATTTTCAGGAATTGTTGCTGTGGCTAAATCTTCGCGTGCTTTTAAGCCTTGGTAGTATTCACCAAAAGCTTGGTCGAATCGATCAAAATACTTTTCATCTTTGACCAGACACATTTTGGATAAATGATAAAACTCATCCATAGAGCCAAAAGCAATGTCTTTTTGCATGGCATCAATCAAGGTCAATAACTCGTTAATACTGACAGGTATTTTGGCTTGTTTGAGTTTGTAGAAATAGTCGATTAGCATTTGTTAATATAGCTCTTCAATAATTGATATTTTAGTATTTTCTGGAATGTCATTTGATTTGAGGGATTCTAAAAAAAAAGTAAAAGACTCTTGTTTTTTTGACACGCTAATTAATATAGATTCAACAGAAGCTATACCCTCAATACGTTTACCATTTGGTGTTTCCAACAAAACTCTATATCGTTTTCTAAACAAGCTAAAAGGTAAACTTTCAATTGGTATTATCCCAACACCTCTACCAGTAATATCAAACGATTCTTTTACAACAACATGATTTCTTAAACTCATATATGTCTTTGTAAATCCATACTTTTATGTAAAATCCTTACAATTAAAATTGAATTATATTGTTCTTTATATAATATAATATGTGAGCCTACTTCCAGTTTTCTTATGTTTTGCTTAATAAAACTTGCGTTTCGACCTCTAATTTCATTAGTAACAATAGACTGTATCTTATTAAACAAATTTGCAGAATAAATGTGAGCTTGTTTTTGCCCAAAATTGATGTACGTATATTCGTGAATATTTTCGATATCCTTATCTGCTTGTTTTGAGAATTTACAATTCTGCATTGTTCCTTAATCTATCTTCTACAGACTGAATAATTTCTTCAAAAGTTCTTTCACTAATACCACTATCCAATCCCACTTGAACAGCCGCTTGTAACTTTATAAGCTTATCATTCTCAGATTTATCTTTTCTAATTAAATCACGCAAATATTCACTGTCATTGCCATAATCTCCATTAACTATGCGGTTTTTAATCCAATCATTTTGTTGTTCGGTTACGGTGATACTTTTTTTAACTAAACCCATTGTGCTTCTCTGGTAGGATAATATACTATAATATCTGATTTTTAAGCAACTATCAACAATCTTTAACCCCTTCGCATCATAAATGCCAAGCGTTGAATCAAATCCACGTCTTGTTCATTCTTTAATAAAGCACCATAAAGTGGTGGAATGGCTTCTTTGATGTCTTTGTTTTGTAACAACTCTAACGGAATATTATCGGCTAACAATAACTTAAGCCAATCAATCAGTTCTGAAGTTGAAGGCTTTTTCTTTAAACCTGGCACTTCACGCAATTGAAAAAATACATCAAGTGCGGCTTTAACCAAAGTTTTTTGAATATCAGGATAATGCACATCGACAATGGCTTGCATGGTTTGTTTGTCAGGAAAATTGATGTAATGGAAAAAACAACGGCGCAAGAAAGCATCGGGCAGTTCTTTTTCGTTGTTGCTGGTGATAATGATAATCGGGCGGTGTTTGGCTTTGATTTGCTGCCCCGTTTCATAAACACTAAATTCCATTTGATCTAGCTCAACCAATAAATCATTGGGGAACTCTATATCTGCTTTATCAATTTCATCAATCAACAACACCACTTGTTCATCCGCAGCAAATGCCTGCCATATTTTGCCTTGCTTGATGTAATTGCCAATATCGTGCACCTTATCATCGCCCAATTGCGAATCCCGCAAGCGCGAAACAGCATCGTATTCGTACAAGCCTTGTTGCGCTTTGGTGGTGGATTTGATGTGCCAATTGATTAAGCGTTTACCCAATGAATCAGCCACTTCTTGAGCCAACATGGTTTTGCCCGTACCAGGTTCTCCTTTTATCAGTAAGGGACGTTGCAAAGTCACCGCAGCATTAACTGCCATGGACAAATCATCGGTTGCGATGTAATTTTTTGTGCCGTTAAATTTCATAATTTCACTCTTTTAATTGTGCTAAAGCTTTATCAAAACGCTTTTCAACAAAACCTCCAATAACAACATTTCCAATAATCGTTAATGGCGTGCCTTTGCCACCGAGTTGTTTAAATAATTGTGCATCTTCATCCGACCATTCGATGTCACGTTCGCACCACTGTACACCTTTTGATGCAAGATAGGTTTTGGCTTTTTTGCAATAAGGGCAGGATTCGGTGCTGAACATGATGATGTCGCAGTTGGGGTCGATCTCTCGCGCTGAGACTTCTTGATTGATGACTTTGACTTGTGTTTGGTAGACAAAATATAAAGCAAAGATGGCAGCTCCATAGAGTAGCGATGGGTGTAGGTGTTTTTTGATTTTTTGCATAAGGCTATAATATCGAGAGTGTTACAAAATTAAAAGTGTTTTTCCGCAGATGATGCAGATATTCGCAGATAAAAATCAACTCGCTTTTAATTTGCCACCAATCAAAAAAAGTAAACCTGCTATAAACCAAACAACACCAATGCTTAAATTGTTCAAATCCACCAATTCAGGATGCCGAAATTTGAGCTGAAATGTCAAAAGACCGCGAATGATAGCTATTGTGGCAATGGTATAAATACCTAAATTTAACAATGGAATCTTGCGAATTATTCCTGCTTTAGAAAGTGCATAAGCGGCACAAGTAAAGAACAGAAGTGAAATTAAAATCGCACCAAATGGTGCAAGCCATGTACCCTGAATAGCAGACTCAACAATAAATTCTGGCGCTAATTGCGCTTTGTAACATTGCGGACCAAAAATAATACAGGATAAATGCGCTAAGGCAGAAAAGGTGGCAATAAGTGCGCCAAGTATGAGTAATGATTTTGCAATTTTGTTTTTCACAAGGCTATACTATAGAGAGATTTACAAGAATAAAAGCCGATAATCTGCGGATAGTGTGGTTACAAGTCTAGTATGATTAAAACCATCAAATCCTCCGACCCCATCGATTCCGACCCCATCGATTCATCTTTGGTAATATGTATTTTTTTTATTTTATTCAAAACCATTACAGAATATTATTGTATCAATTGGAAGAAATTTTTGAATTTCTGCTTGCGTTAAAGCTTTATTAAAAATAGTGATTCTTGTGACTGAACCGGGAGAGTTCTCAAGATTTGAAGTTGCCATATCATCCCGGAAAAAATGCAACAATAATTCTGGTATTGAGTCGCCGCCAATATCATCATATTCAAACTGCAGTTCCTGATCTATATAACCCTTGTAAAGCCCAGAGATGTTACGAGTAAAAAATAGCTGTACAAATTGATTTTCAGGTATAGTAACTTCATCGCCAATAGTATTTGGAAAGAACCTCAGTTTCCCATCAAGAGAATAAAGACCTTCATCGTCTACTAAATTTTTAAAGTCAATGAGTTTAGTGTAGCCACTAATAATTGAAATCTTGAATACCATTGCAATACTGTATTCTTCACTAGTAATTAGATTTGAAACATCCAGTTTAAAGCCTTCGCCTGCAACAAAGTCAGCCACGGTTTTTGTAATGCCAAAAATAGTTTCTTCTTGATAATTTAGGTTGTTTCCTAGGTATTCTAAATCTGGGGCACCAAATATAGAGCTACTAAGATCTGAATTAAATAAATAATCCGCAACAATTGATTGATTAACCTCCAATGCACTATCTGAATCTGCCAATACTATTGGATTTATGTTAAATAAAATAAAAGTGAGTAATAGTTTCATATTTTTTTCCTTATACGTTAAAACGGAAGTGCAATATATCGCCTTCTTTGACCAAATATTCTTTGCCTTCCAATCGCAATTTACCCGCTTCTTTACAGCCAGCTTCGCCTTTGTATTGAATAAAATCTTCATAAGCCATGGTTTCGGCGCGGATAAAGCCTTTTTCAAAATCGGTATGAATAACGCCTGCACATTGAGGCGCGGTTGAGCCTGCTTTGAAAGTCCAAGCTCGGACTTCTTTGACACCTGCGGTAAAATAAGTGTGCAATCCCAACAAGTCATGACCTGCACGGATAACTCTGTCCAATCCTGCTTCATCTAAACCCAATTCTTCCATAAACATTTCTTTGTCTTCATCATCCAAAACAGCGATTTCGGATTCAATTACGGCACAAACGGGGACAACTGAGGATTTTTCGGCTTCTGCCATTGTGCGAACTTTGTCTAAAAACGGATTGTTTTCAAATCCATCTTCGGCAACATTGGCAATATACATCACTGGTTTGGCTGTTATAAAACTGAATTCTCTGATGACTTCCTTTTCTTCTTTGTACAAATCCAATGCGCGAATAGGTAAGCCTTCAGATAATTGTGCGACAATTTTTTCCAATGTTGCTGCGCGGGCTTGGGCTTCTTTATTGCCTGAACGTCCTTGTTTTTGTGCTTTGAGTAAACCACGCTCAGCAGAATCTAAATCGGCTAGTGCCAGTTCTGTGTTGATGGTTTCCACATCATCAAGCGGTGAAATCTTGCCCTCTACATGCACCACATCATCGTCTTCAAAACAGCGCACCACATGTGCAATGGCATCGGTTTCTCGGATATTGGATAAAAACTTATTGCCCAGGCCTTCGCCTTTGGAAGCACCAGCGACCAGTCCAGCAATATCAACAAATTCCATCACCGTTGGCAATACGCGTTCGGGATTGACAATTTTTGCCAATTCTTTTAAACGTGGATCAGGTACTTCAACCACACCGACATTGGGTTCGATTGTACAAAAAGGATAATTTGCCGCATCAATACCTGCTTTGGTTAGTGCGTTGAATAAAGTTGATTTTCCGACGTTGGGAAGCCCAACAATGCCACATTTGAAGCCCATAATAACTCTATATTTTCTAAAAGAGGCGCATTTTACCAAATTCAAGAAAATATTGATATAATAACGTTTATGCAACACATGAAAAATAAATTTAACAATATAGAAATACGAGGGATCCTCTTCGGTTTTGTTGCTTCGATTTCGCTTTTAATGATGATTCATGATTATTTAACATCAGTGCTTTTCAAGCAATCATATTATTTCTCAGAATCAATTCTATTTAAAATACCTATAGTTTTATTAATTGTTCCTATATTTATTTATAGAACCATAAAGATTAAAGGTGCTGAAGTTGATTTTAAGTTTTCCAAAGAGATTAATGTGACCAAAATAATGCTTTATCTCATTCCTATTGTTGTCATACATATCATGATAGCCAGCTTATTGATTGCTTTTATTTCTCAAACTTTTATGGAGTCACATTTTACTTTTAGGTTTTTAATTCAGAACAAATTCAATCAAGACTTTATCTTTTTATTAACTATTTATGGCTTGATGTTTTTAATTTCCCGGTATTATTCATTAAATATTTTACCCTATAAAGAAATGACAATTCAAAGTTTATCCATTAAACAAGGAGCAAAAACTGAAATGATTGCAGTTAATGATATCGAATGGATTTCTGCAGAAACGCCTTATGTTGGACTTTGGATTGAAAACATAAAACACTTATACCCATCCACTTTATCAGACATTTTAACAAAACTGAACAACGATGATTTTGTTCGAATACACCGTTCAACTATCGTAAACATTTCAAAAATAGACAGCATACACTCTAGATCTAACGGCGATTATGACATTAAGTTAAGCGACAACACCTTATTAAGGTTAAGTAGAAATTACCGCCATCAATTTAATACTCGGTTTAAGTAGAAATCTACTCAACTTAAAACATTCACAGGTTTTTTAACCGGTCATTGCTTTAACATTAGCTTTTTAATCAATTAGGAAAGCCCAATGAAATATTTAGTATTCCATATATTAATTTTAGTAAACTCATCTTGTTTATCACAAGTAATTGTAGGTGGAGGTTGTGATGGTTGTGAAATCATGTACATTGACATGCCCCAAAACATTTCAGCAACAAGCTATTCTCCCGCATGGAACGATGAAGGGGACAAGTTGTTAATTACTGGAAAGGTCTTTGCTAATGATGGCACTACTCCGGTCAGCGATGTGATTGTTTATTATTGGCAAACAGACAATAGCGGTTTTTACACGCCACAAGTCAACCAATCTCAAGAATCAGAAAAACATGGTTATATTCGTGGTTGGGTGAAATCAGATATTGAAGGTAAATACTCAATATATACCATCAAGCCTAGGGCTTATCCCAATAGAGATTCACCTGCACATATTCACTTGTCCATAAAAGAACCTAATTTAAAAGATGAATATTATGTCGATAATTTAGTCTTTAACTATGATCCTTTGTTAACCACAGAAAGAAGAAAGCAGTTTAAAAACCGTGGTGGTACTGGACTATTAAGGGCTCTAATATCAGGTGAGTTAATTATAGCTGAGCACAATATTATTCTAGGGTTAAATATCCCTAATTACCCGAAAGCAAAACCAACAACAGTAGGATTACAAATTGGTGAAGACTTCCCTTCTATTACACCTCACCATGCTTGGGGGCCAGATCGAGGGACGAATACCTGCCCCGTTTGTCGTTATGGTAGATATTTAGGAATCATGTACTTTGTCAATGAAACCAACTCACAAGAAGTTGAGAATTGGTTGTTGTATTTTGAAGAACTTAGTAACAAGCAAAAGGAGTATCTGAAAGTTTATTTGATTTTCAGTGACAAAGAAAGCTTTGATTTTTCCCTTACTAAATCTCAACTTGAAAAACTTGGTCAAAAACTAAACTTAAAACGTATTGCCTTAACCTTGGTGTCATCCTTTCAAGACAAGAAATCTGATGTGTATTTAACCAAAATCAACCCTAACGTGAAAAATACCATAATTATTTACAAGAACAGAAATATCATTGGCAAATATACAAACCTAGATGCCAATGATATAAATTTTTCCAAAGTAACAACTTTAATTGAGATCAGTCGAAGTGATTATTTTAAATTAAAAATAGATAAGCGAAAAAATTAACACCCATTTTGAGATAGGGCATCGCAAAGTTAACCACCCATAAACTAGCTCGCATATTTCGTAGGATTAATAAAGACACGAACAAACCTAAAAACAAACAAGCTTATAGGTCTATCACTACACTTTTCAAATCCAAATTAGCATTACATTTTATCGCATAAAACGCTTAAATCCCGAGGGTGTAAACAAGCCATCTTTGGCAATCTCACCATTGTATTTGGCGTCGGTTTTAACTTCGTTTTCTAATCCCATCACGTGGTAGCGTTTTGAGACTAAATCGTGAAAGACATTTATCACCGAAAATACCCCAGGCATTTCTTTAAAAAATTTGGGATACGACATGCTCACTCGCCAAAGGTCGCCTTTTTTATTGTATTGGTCAGCAATAACCACTTGCCAAGTGTCTTCATCTATATAAAAAGTGCGTTTGGAATAAAGATGTCGCCATTTGGGTTTCAGTGTGGCTTCTATGACCCAAACACGGTGCAATTCATAACGTGCGTATTGTGGATTGATGTGATTTTTTGTCAAAATATCTCGGTATTTAAGTTTTTTATCGGCAAGCTTGTCATTATTGTATGGGATATACACCTCACGTTTTTGAAGCATTTTCCAATCAAATCGATCTGGTGAACCACTAATCATGTCAGTGTCATCAACCGTGCGTAATCCGCCAGAGGTTGACACAACATTATCATACGACACATTCGGTGCCCGAATTACACGACGACGACCTTTATCCCACAACCAAGCCGAACGTTTCTTGTTTAATTGATCAAGTGGTTCAAGAACCAATACGCCACTGCCCGAACGTGTGGCTGGTGCGAGGGTTTTGCCAATCAGCGATATAAAATTTTTACTCTTATGATTTAGCACGTACGAATCAAAACGAACCAAGGCTTTGTTGGTGATTAAGGTATATTGCCCGTTTTTTTCCACCACTGCATCACTAAACATGCTTTCTACTTGTTGTCCTCGCCATCGGGCAATGTGGTTAAAATAAACCTCTAAAGCCGATTGCGGAATAGCAAAAGGAATACCGCCTTTGGCATTTTCAAAACCCGATTGATCTTTATTTAATTCTGTATCAATGGCATTATCAAACGTATTGTCATAAACCCATTGCGGAGCAACAGCGGTTCGATGCGATGGATAAACAGGCATTTGGAAACTTTCATATCGTTGAAATAAGGCTATTTGCCCAGCGGTAAGTTTACCCTCGTATTGTTGGTGGTTTTCGTCAGTGATAATGAAAAGCGACTTTTCATCAATTAAATTATCTGCTAAATCATTCCAAACAGGTATGCCCTTATCATTACCAGCCTTAATTGCTCCAAATGGAGTGAACTTATTTTTTAATTGAGACTGTTCAGATAAATCAACTTTGGCAAAACCGACAATCGACACCCACAATAATAAAGTTAATTTCATTAAATTTTCACTTTGCAAATAAGTATTATACACTAAATTATACCATTTCTTTTCAATTTATATGTCATAAAATTTTATGGTAATACGTATAAAGATACTAGGAGAACTTTAATGAAAAAAACTAAATCTATTTTTGTTTTGCTTTTGTGTCTTATTACCACTCATGGTTTTGCACAATACGCAATTAAAAATTACACCATAAATAACGGTAGTGGGAAAATGGCAGGTGGTAGTTATCAACTGCAAGGCAGTATCGGTCAAACCGATGCAAGTGATACACTCACACAAAACAATTATTCACTTAATGGTGGGTTTTGGCACAAAATAAATACAGCCCCTCTTCCGGAAGATCTTTTTAAAGATGGATTTGAAAATTAAACTGAGAAAAAATTATGAAAATTATACTAACTTTAATGTTAATTTGCGCTTTTAATGCACAAGCTATTAATCACACCTTTAGCTATCAAGGCGAATTAAAAGATGGCGCTTCAAATGCCAATGGTACATATGACATTGCCATTCAAGCCTTTGATGCTCCCTCGCTTGGTGCAACTGTTGGCAATGTATCAACACACACAGTTTCTGTCACCGATGGTTTGTTTACCATTATTGATGTTGACCTTGGAATAGATACCTTTGATGGTTTGGATTTATGGTTGCAAATAAACGTCAAAAAACCAACTGATACCAATTATACTGGTCTAACACCCTTACAAAAAATGACTTCAGTACCTTATGCCACAACTTTAATTGATAAAGGTGCAATCAATGGACAAGTATTAACCTTTGATAATGCCAGCGGATGGCAGCCAGCAACTCCTGCAAGCGGGTTTGATGGAGCATTTAGTTCGTTAACAGGTATTCCATCTGGTTTAGCTGATGGTGATGATGATACCCAATTAACCGAAAGCCAAGTCGATGGCTTTGTAGCAAATAATGATTATGTAAATACCAGTGATACCATTACTTGGGACAAAAATGCTGCGGATGATTTTACTGGTGACATGAACAATAACAAAATAACAAATTTAGCAGAACCAACAACTGGATTAGATGCTACAAATAAACAATATGTTGATAATAATATTAGTACACTAGATACTAAAATAGACTTAATATACTCATATTTAGCTGTGCCATATTTAATTGGAGGCATTCATCAAAATGTATTAGTATCATCTATAACTGGTTCAGGATGGCAAGAATGTTATAAAGGGTTGTACACTGAGTCAAATCTAGACTTAGCAACAATAATTAGCGCCTGTCCTAAAAGTAAATTAATGATGGCGTGCCGTGTGACAAATAGCCCTACTCTTAGTCTTTTGGCAGCCGATACTAGAACCAATGTATTATTTGATGTCGGTGATGGTAGATTTGTTAAGCACGATTCTCTGTTTATTTCATGGTATTATTCTGATAACAGTTCATGGGGATTTCTACCATTAGGTGAAACAGTTGATCGTTTTTCATGTGATGTTGAAACAACTAACTCTGATAAACGTCTCTGTTGGCATACTGCATCTGGAAATTTAAATGCTGGCTATCGTTGCGGAGACATTAAAAATAGTACTGGCGTCGGTGTGGGCGAAAGGCTTATTTATCAACATGATTAGCCGAATATGATTAGAATCACAGTAGAGGAGCACCCATGTGTGCTCCCGTTGCTTAAAACACCACTATTTTAAATAAATACACATAAAATAAATACCCTACCAATCTGAAAAATGGTAGGGCACGCGGGTTCTACCCTACATAAGTTCTTTAAATATCGATGCAAATAGTTTAAGATTAATCTTTTCAAATCAATCATAAACCATGCACAATAAATTCTTACAAGCTGCCATTGAGCAAGCAAAAAAAAGTTATAACGAAGGTGGTATTCCCATTGGTTCTGTTATTGTTCATAATGGCAAAATACTCGGGGCTGGGCACAATAAACGCGTGCAAGATGGTTCGGTAGTTTTACACGGCGAAATGGATGCGTTGGAAAATGCTGGTAGGCAAAAGGCATCAACCTACCAAGAATGCACACTTTACACCACACTTTCTCCTTGTTCCATGTGTTCTGGCACGATACTTTTATATGGTATCCCCAAAGTTGTTATTGGCGAAAACACAACATTTATGGGTGAAGAAGATTACCTCAAATCCAAAGGCGTTGAAATTATTATGATGGATAACCAAGAGTGTAAAGACATCATGGACAAATTTATTGCCGAAAAACCTGAATTATGGAATGAAGACATTGGTGAATAAATTATTGGCATAACCTTGTGACAACAATATCATCTATTCTAATAGCATTTAGAATTTGCCCACTGGTTTGGGTACTCCAGGAATCCACAGCCATACTGCCCGCTGTATTTTGTAATGCTAAAAAGTTATCGGTTAAGCTGACATGCCAAATACTGGGCTCAATTAAATCAGCCTGCCACACCCTTGCCCTTAATCTTGTGTTACTGGCATCTTCCTGAAATACTTGAAACCTGACGCTGTATTTAATTCCATCAAGTAGTTGGTAGGCTGGATCAAAGTCACGCACAAATGAAATCTCGTTGCCATCATTTTCATACCATAAGCCTAATCGAGGCTGTCCAGTGAATCTTTCAAGAAAAACAGCATAGCCTTGCCCTGTTGGGGTGGTTTGTTGCAAATACCCTCCATTACTACGTACATAAAAACCAATTCCTTGAGTCGCACCATCTTCAAATACAAAAGAAAATGTACTTTCAACATCTCGCTCATTTAAAGGATGAACCATTCTCGCTAATGCATAATTTGATGCAACAGGTATCAATCTGCCTTCTTGGTTTAATACCTCCGCTACACCCACTTCATTACCAGATTCCTGCCATAACCCGCCCCAATTGTTTTGATTTGCTCCATTGAAATTTTCTTCAAACAAAACCTCAGGGGTACAGGTAATAATCTCGAAACCATCAGAAAAAACAGCTTCGACTCCTGCTGACACATTGCTACTAACTAAAATTAAAATAAGAGGGAGTTTCGCATAGCTCGTGGAACATATTAAAAAGTTACTAAGATATTTCATATTCAATTCCTAATTTTAATTTGATTAAATAATATCATTCAAATGAATCAGAAAACATTAAATCGGGCAGTACAAAATTAAAGACTTCAACTGATCCTGCATCGTTAATTGAATTTGCCTGACTGATAAAAATATCATCACCAGGAATACCAACTGCTATCTCTGAACCATTACCAAAGTCAGCAACTGTCATTGAAAATCCCAGTTCATCTAAAGGACTAAAATTATTTGTGTAGTATTGGTTTCCATCAGTTATGATACCATTGATGGAACCATAAAGAATATGAAAAGCGCCGCTGGAACTATTCTCTCGTGGCACACCAACGACTAAGTCATCAAAATTGTCATTATTTAAATCTCCACTTGCCAACGCATCTCCAAATTGATCTGAATTTTCAGCCGTGCCATTTACGCCTGCAAAATTCTGATGGAAAGACTGATTATTGACACTGGATAAACCAAATAAGTCACCATAAATAATATTTATTGAACCAGCATCATTTATTCCGGAACTATTGAGGTCTTCTCTGGGGACACCAACAACAAGATCATCTACAAAATCACTATTAAAATCACCTGTTGTCAGAGTTGAACCAAATCTGTCATTTGCCTCAACGATGCCTATTATATCTCCTGCCTGAGACCAGATGACACTGGTGTTTTGTAGGTCAATTCCATTGCTCCCCCCTTCAAATACTTGCACAGCACCAGCATTGGTGATTCCATTAATGTCCTCGCCTGGAATTCCCACGGCTAAAAAGTCAAAATTGTTGCTTCCAACACCTGTCAAGCTATAATCACCGGCGGTTAAGCTTAAACCAAATTGATCATTAGTTTCTGCGGCTGATGCAGGAATGTCGTCTGATTGTTGCGAGAGTGAATCCCTGAAATTTGGTTCTCCAGAGATGCCTTGCGCTCTTCCATAATATACCTCGACTTGTCCGCCATCGATTATAGTTGGAGTTGGATTTCCAAAATCCTCAAATGGCGTTGAAACTGCTAAGTCATCACAATCATTACCATCAAAATCCCCAGTAGCCATGCTCCAGCCAAATCTGTCATTGGACTCGATACTACCATCCGCGAAAATTCCCAATCCAGTACCTTGAAAAAGAAAAGTAGAACCAGCACCTAAATCTGCAAAACCATCAATTGAACCATAAAAGATATTTATTGCACCAACATTTTGTCTGACAGATGGATTAACTGTATTGTAGTTTTCTTCGGGTGTACCAACAGCCAAATCATCAATGCCATCGCAATTAAAATCGCCACTAGCGAGAGACTTGCCAAAAAAATCATTTTCTTCAACGCCATTTAAATTTTCTAAATTAGCAGGAGTAGTTTCAAATGTTTGAAATAAAAATTGATCGTTGAATGATGAAAGCCCGTTTGATGAGCCATAGATAATCAAAACAACTCCAGTGTTATTTATTGTTGTGCCCAAAAATTCAAAGTCATAATTAGGAATACCAATAGCCAAATCTTGAATGCCATCATTATTGTAATCGCCGTGTGATACTGCTTCTCCCAGTCTATCTATTGGGCTTGCTGAACCAACAACACCATTTGTATCTAAATTCCAGACAGTACTGCCCGTAATCTCCGTTATTGCATTGCTAATTTTAGTTGTCCATGACTCTTGATTTGCAGTCTTAGCCATTGAAGAAGATATATTTGTAATCAATAAAGTTATTATAAAGTACGTTTTCATATTTTATCCTGATACATTTTGTTGTTTATGATATTTGTATAGTTCGATAAAAATTGAAATTAGTTTTTAGTTATTGACAAAACAGAGTTAAAGCCAGTGTTTTTGTGACTTACGTCTCATTAATTTTATTCGGATAATTAAAAATATTTCAGACTCTCTTAGGTTTTATGCGGATTTTCTTTAATTTTCCCGCTTGGTGGTTAAGGCAATCTAAAATCTTATTACCTACGGGATTTTATATTTAATCAGAATGACACCGTTATCGTACTGCCTTGTTGACAACAACTTGAAATATTTGTTAATTTTTCCACTCGTAAATAGTTTTTTTCCTGAGCCAAAAATAATTGGATTTACTTTAAGAGTTAATTTTTCAATGAGGTTATTCTCAAGTAATGCTCCTGCTAATTTGCCACCTCCACACAGCCAAATATTTCCACCTCTTCTTTGTTTTAAATCTTTGATGTGTTCAATTGTATTTGATTTTATCAATTTCACTGCATCAGATTGATTAAAATCTAAAGATTTTGAAAACACATAATGCCTCAAGTTCGGGTAGGCTGGTTGACCTGCCTTTAACCCGAACTGAAAGCCAAATTCATATGTTTTTCTTCCCATTAGAACTGAATCGTAGCTATCTAATGATTGAATAAAATCTTCTACATGTTCGCCTTCCATTAAAAATCCATCAATACTTCCATCTTCACGGCAAATATAACCATCTAATGTAATAGCGATGTGGTAGTTAATACTTCTCAATGTTCTTCTCCTTTGTACAATTACTTATTTATCGGTTTTGGTGCTTTGATTGTTTGATCTATACCCCGAAAAAACGGACACAGTTTTATTAACTTGCTTTTTCATACTCGTTGGGCAACATACTAAAAAGTGTATTTAATGCCTAACGAAGTTATTTTCAAAGGTGTATTTGCAACCAGTTCAGAGCGTGTATAATCTACAACAAACTTGAAACTATTGTTGATTTTATATCCTGCTCCAATACCATAAGATAAATCTAATCCTGAATCAGAGTTTCCAGCAACAAAACCATCAGGAATAGAAATAGGAGGATTGTAACTTATATCTATGGCTGAGTATAAAACACCTAGTTTTGCATAAACTGAAAACTTCTCCCATTCATGATTTCCTAAAATTGAAAAATCTAAAACATTAGTTTTAATATTTGTATTAACAAATTGTGTTTCGTTATCTGGTTGCCTTATTAACCCTGCTAGATATTACCGCTCAATTTATGCAGCATAAGAAATTTTAGGATGCTTAAAATAAGATATCACTCTTTGCGGTTGATTTTGTATATCCGTCATGTGTTTTTGCATCTTAATTTT
>JALSLV010000113.1 GCA_026988115.1 Lysobacterales bacterium
GGTATATGCGCGGCATAAATGAGTCAATCGCACGACGCTCAAATGCTGAGGATAACTGCAAGGGTCGATTCTGGGATGGTCGCTTTAAGTCTCAAGCTTTATTGGATGAACAAGCTTTATTAACCTGCATGGCGTATGTGGATTTAAACCCAATTCGTGCCAAAATGGCGCAAACTCCTGAAACATCTGACTATACCTCAATCCAAGAACGCACCCTAAAGAAACAAACCAAGCTCAAACCTTTTGGAGCCAGTCAACGTAACAGCAATGAATATGAGATTCCATTTGCCTTAGATGATTACCTAAGCTTAGTTGAAACCACTGGCAGAGCTATTATTAATGAGCATAAAGGCTATATTCCCGAAGAATTGCCTGACATATTGCAAAGATTGGGTTTAAACAACGATACCTGGCTGAATCAAATTAAATATTTCGATAAATGGTATTACAAGGCTATAGGAACGGTGGATAATCTCAAGAAATATTGCAAAAGCATTAAGCAGAAGTATATTAAGGGCTTGCCTAAGACTGGAAAAGTGAAAGTAGTTATAAATTAAAGCTTGCATGGGATAAATTCCACTATCCGATGGTGGTGCTTTGGATTGTCGGTTTTAACCAACGCTTTTGGTAATATTTGTATTACTCGACTTAACTACTCTCTTTCCTCCTTTGCTAGGGTGGACAATGGGTTGAGTTTGGTGTTGATTTCATCGAGGGTGTTGTTGAGTTTGTCCATGAGTTTTTGCTTTTTATCTTCATCAATGTACTTGGATTCAATGGCGCTTTGGGTTTTTTTGAGGAGTTCATCTAGGCAGTTATCTTTGAGGTCAACGGGTTGCATGCTGTCTTTGCTGGCTTCATCAAAAAGTCCTATCCAGTTTTCTGAGGTTTTACCATAACTTAAAATTCTGTACAGGTAACGCCCAGGTTGTTCGCGGTGCAATGTTAATCCTGCAATTGCTGCAAAAAAACATACTGGCATGAGTGCGAGATCTCGAATTCCGTCGATTATGAGTTTGAGTTGCAGCACAATTGTATCGCGAATAACTTCAGAGCGTGAGTGTTGTTTTGTTTTTGTATTTTCCATTGAAATGTACCAAAGATTCAATGGCTATTTTAACGTAGTTATTGTTGTTAATAAATAGGCTATTAGTCATTCTTTTATATCTTTTGTGCGTAGTTCATTTTTTATTTTTATAATTATTTTTAATAGTCGATTGTCTAAATTTGCTTGTTTATTTTCAGTTTCGGAAAAACGCAGTCGTAAATAGAGAGTTGTAAATTGCTGTATTGAATTTTTACTCTGTGGAAAGTATTCGGTGGCTTTTTTGGAAAATTCCAAAATACCAAGGTTTTCTTCTGCAGTTAATCCATGTTTTAAAAATAACTGCTTGAACTTTTTTTGAATTTTATCGTATGGGCTTTGTTTACGTTTGGGGCGATTGATGTATAAAAAGAACAGAACCAATAAGGTCGTAATTAGTATGATAGTTCCCAGTACGATGATAATTGCGCGGCCATTTACGGAGTCAAATCCAATCACTTTAAAGATGGCTTTTTGTTTGGTTGCGTTGTATTCTCGAACCCATTTATTCCAATTGTGTCTGATTGCATCGTATCTTTCTCCGAGTTTTCGAGACCAACTGTTATCCAACCAGTTACGCGAATTTTGCCTAATTAAAGCTTGCGAACCTTGTTCAACTCGCAGGGGAGAGACTGCAGAGGTGGGGTCAACACGTAACCAACCCTTGTTTTGAATCCAGACTTCCGCCCAGGCATGGGCGTCTGATTGTTTGACCAATAAATACCCTTCATTCAGAATTCCGCCTTGGTAGCCTGTAACAATTCGTGCTGGAATGCCTGCAGCACGCATCATCACGGTAAAAGCGGAGGCATAATGCTCACAAAAGCCACTTTTAGTTTCAAATAAGAATTGGTCTACGGTATCGCCCATGAGTAATGGCGGTGAATAGCTGTAATAAAATTCGTCAGTAGCAAAATGGGTGAGTATTTTCTTTATTAATTCCAGTGGACTGCGTACTTGTCTTTGCCATTGCTGTATTAAGGCTTTTGTTTTGGGATTAAATGATGGCGGCAAATATTTGAGCCGTGCAAAATCTTCAGGTGATAACAGCTCATTGCTATTGTAGGTTTTGAACTGTGAAAGGGCGGTATAATGGCGCAACTGATTGATGTCATTTTCGGTAATGAGTTGTTGGTCGGCTTTTAATGTTGAGCCTGTTGGAGCTGTTTTTACGTAATCCAATGCAAAGAGGTATTTTTGACCAGTGGGCTCTAATTCCACTTCGTAAGAAACTAAGGTGCCCGTGTCATTGCTTGCGATGAACGTTTTTTTTGATATTTGCCTTTGATTGGTGTTCCATGTTTTTCCATCAAAATCCCACAAAACAGGGCCACGCCAATAGAGGTCTGAATTGTTCGGGATGGTGCCTTTAAATGTGGCTCTAAAAGCAGTTGAATCATCACTGAATAATTGCGAAATGCTGCCAGGGGACATGCTGTCACCAATCCCAGTTTTGCCATTGCCAAAGAAGTCGGGTGAACCCCAAATAGGAGAGCCTAAGCGAGGGAAAAACAAGAAAAACAAAACGGCAAGGGGTAAACCTGTAGCCAGTAAGCCAAGCGTTTGTTTGAGTTCCCTTTTACCAAGAAAATCTTTTTTGTTATCGTGTTGCAGAATAAACAACGTGTGCGTAATAATAAGAACGGATAAAAATAAATAGATAACTAACAGCAAATCCTGAGAGTAAAAGAATCGTGTAAGAATCACGAAATAACATAAAGTCACGACCATCCACGCGTCTCTTTTTGTGTTTGTTTCGAGGATTTTTAATACCGTCATAGCGGCAAGAATCGTGACACTTATTTCACGATTGAGCTTAAAACCTTGAAAATAGACAATGGTAATAAATGCAGTTAGGGTAATTAGGATAATAATGACTTTAGGCAATGGTTTTGTTTGTTTTATCGCTGTTAGCCAGCGCGACAGGATAACGCCAATTAATAAAATTGGAAACCATAAAGGCAAACGGGGAAGGTGCGGTAAAACTGAAATCGTAACAGAGAGTAAAACCCAAAAAATTTGCTTTGAACTGAGTAAATACTTGGTGAGTTGAATTTTAGCCATTATTTTCACCATAGAGAGCTAAAGCTTTTAAGCACGATAAATGATGCTGTGAAGAACAATCATAACCTGAGGTGAAACCTGGAAGCTTTAAACAGTAATCCAATTGTTGTTGGTAAGCATTAATTGCCCATGCGGTGAGTCGAGAAAGTTTTTCTTCTTGGTTGGGCAACCTGACTTGAGCATAATCCAGTAACAGTTTGTCCCCCAAAGTTTGTTGGTATTCACGGCTAATTAATTCACCGGTTTGGGCGGTTCTTTTCCATGCAATCAATCGAATTGAATCACCGGGTTGGTAGGCTTTTAGTCCATGAAAATCCTCTCCTTTTTTCACAATTTTCTTGTTTCCCTCATTGAATTCATTTTTGGGCAAGGGTGGAGGGGTGTTTTCGGGCTTGGGGTAGACTAAACATTTGGTATCAATTCGAGTCCAAATCCACGCATAAAATAGCCCAAAAGGGTAAGAGGTTTTTAACTTAATTTTCCCTCCTTCTAACCAACCTCTTTTGGTTGTGAGTTGTGAAAAGGACAAAGGCTTTGTCTCATCTGCAGGAATCTCTAGTAGGCAGTTATGCATGTGGTTGGTTTGTACGCAAATATCGTATTTGGTTGTGATTGCTTTAATATGCAAGGTAAATTGTGCCTCATCTTCTGCAAAGACGGGTTGCGTTGTAACCCCTTTAATTATCAAGCTTGTGAGGTTGAAAAATACACGGTAAAGAGCCACTTGAGCAATGCCGACGAGTAAAAAGGTAAGCATAAGTCCCATATTATTGTTAAAATTTAGGCTGGCAATTAACATAAGTAAGCAGATAAATCCAAAAAACAATCCTGGTTTTGTCGGTAAAATAAATACCCGTCGCCAATTGATGCTCAATGGCAGCGATTCTGCTTTTTTATGCAGCATCAGATTAGGAAATAGGCGTTTGCCGATTTTGTTTTTAAGGGATGCGGGTTTCATTTAAAATTGTTTTCAATAATATCGCGGGATTTTGTTGCGTTGTTAGGGTGCGCATGCGGTGAGATGCAACAGGGAGAAAGGCTTTTTTTACATCTTCTGGAATAACAAAATCTCTATTGGCTATATAAGCAAGAGCTTGAGACAAACGAAATAATGCCAGTCCCGCTCGGGGAGATAAGCCGTTAACAAATAGCTTGTTATCGCGTGTTTGTAAGACTAAAGAGTGTAAATAGTCTTTGACTTCTTGATTGGCGTGAATTTTTGCGATTGTTTCTTGCATTGCATTTAATTGTTGAGCGGAAATAAGAGCAGGTAACTTTATTTTCTGCTGGTTTAAAAACTCTGATTCGTACAGCTTCTTTTCTGCATCAGCAGAGGGATAACCCAATGAAATAGATACCATAAAACGATCGAGTTGTGAGTCTGGCAAAGGAAAAGTTCCTGCATCATCGGTGGGGTTTTGTGTCGCAATAACAAAAAACGGAGAAGGCAATTGATGGGTTTGTCCATCAATACTGACCTGTTGTTCTGCCATGGCTTCTAGTAATGCACTTTGGGTGCGCGGTGTGCCGCGGTTGAGTTCATCGGCTAGAAGCAGCTGGGTGAAAATAGGACCTTGGAAGAACTTAAAATCAGCACTATTGGGTTGAAAGATTGAAACGCCTAATACATCACTGGGTAACATGTCGCTAGTCAATTGAATGCGTTTGAAAGTTAATCCTAATACATGAGAAATTGCTCCAGCCAATGTAGTTTTGCCAAGTCCTGGCTTATCTTCGATAAGTAAATGGCCACCTGCTAATAGGCAAGCAAATGACATCTCAACTTGTTGTTGTTTATCAAAAAGTTTTGTGCAAACGGCATTTATAGCTTTATGTATTAACGAATTATTCAATGTGTTATTCCTGATGTTTCTAGATAAAAACAAGTATAACAGAGAGTTGTAAAAAATTAAGGTGGTAAATAAAATTTAGTTAAAGTAAAATAATTGCAATTACAGTTTACAAATCTCAAGACATGACAGAATTTTCAAATATATTGGTTGTCGATGCTTCCAAACTTGCCCGAATGTTGATGAAGAAAACAATTCTCAAACACAAGCAAGATTGTAACGTACATGTTGCGGGTTCGGTTGAAGATGCGGTTAAGATTATTGATAATACCGCTATTGATATGCTCATTACTTCATTGGTTCTTCCTGATGGCGATGGCGTGGAAATTTGCAATCATGTGAGAGCCAACCAGCATTATATTCCTATTTTGGTTGTTTCTGGAGATGTGGATAATCGTGTGCAAGAACGCCTGATGGGTGCCGATGTTACAGATTACCTCGATAAGTCGCTTGGAAAGACTGGCCTTCAATTTTTTATTGAAGGAATTTTATCACCAAAAGCTCAAGTTGAAGGGCATGTTTTATATGTTGAGGATTCGCGTGTTGTTGCCCATGCAACAAAAAAAGTGATGGCAAATCATGGCTTGACGGCGGATCATGTTTTAACCATTACCGATGCGATTGAATTGTTGGGTACTGAAAAAGAAGCCGTTGAAAAATACGATGTTGTTTTAACTGATTACTACCTGAAAGATAATGAAACAGCTCAATGGTTGATTGAATATATTCGAGAAATCCAACAAATTAATAAAATAGAATTACCTTTAGTTGTGATGACTGGTGATGAAAATGAAAAAAATCAAAAGCAAATTTTAAAATCAGGTGCTAATGACTTGGTGTTAAAACCTGTTGATAATGATGTGTTAATTAAGAAAGTTCAGTTTCAAATTCGATTTAAAAAATTCCAAAGTCATAAAAAATAATGACTGAAATAAAACTACATCAAAGTTGGAAAGATGTTTTGCGGACTGAATTCGATAAAGATTACATGCATCAACTTAAGTCTTTCTTGGTGCAACAAAAAAAACAGGGAATTACTGTTTATCCAAAAGGCAAAGATATATTTAATGCTCTAAATTCAACAGCCCTAGATGAAGTGAAAGCGGTCATTATAGGGCAAGATCCCTATCACGGGCCTAATCAAGCACATGGGTTGTGTTTTTCAGTAAAAAAAGATGTAAAGATTCCTCCATCATTAAGGAATATTTATAAAGAACTGCATTCAGATTGCCAGTTCGAAATTCCTAATCATGGAAATCTACAGCCATGGGCACAGCAAGGTGTTCTGTTGTTGAACAGTGTGCTGACGGTTAATCAGGCCCAAGCTGGCTCACATCAAAATAAAGGCTGGGAGATTTTTACTGATAAAATTATAGCGGAAATAAACAAGAGAAAAAAAAATGTGGTCTACTTGCTTTGGGGAAGTTACGCACAAAAAAAAGGACAACACATTGATGAAAACAATAATTTGGTTTTAAAAGCTGTTCACCCAAGTCCGTTGTCTGCTCATCGCGGTTTTTTTGGATGCAGGCACTTTTCTCAATGCAATGCTTATTTGATGCAAAATAAAATAGAAGCTATTAAGTGGCAATTACCAACTATTAACCCCGCGATATAATACCGTAATTCAGGACTACAAGAAATTCTCATATCAAAGAAAATTATTGTAGGGTTAGTCGTCTATCTCAAAATAATTTGAT